>JBNNDZ010000131.1:0-4374 GCA_050285865.1 Puniceicoccales bacterium | reverse complement strand
CCTCAACCTGGGCCTCAACGACAAGACCGTCGTTGCCCTCGCTGAGAAGTCCGGCAACGAACGTTTCGCATACGACTGCTACCGCCGCTTCATCCAAATGTATGGTGACGTGGTTATGGGTGTGCAGGTCGAAGACGAAGACGCCCACGAACCTTTCGAAGAAGTCCTCGACGGCCTCAAGAAGGAACTCGGTATCGAAAACGACACCGACCTCACGGCTGACGACCTTAAGGAACTCATCAAGCGCTATCAGGCCCTGATTAAGAAGTTCACCAAGTCGACTTTCCCGCAGGATGTTTACGAACAACTCTGGGGTGCTGTCGGTGCCGTGTTCTCCTCCTGGCAGAACGAGCGCGCTATCCTTTACCGCCAGAAGTACGGTATCCCGGCTGAATGGGGCACCGCAGTTAACGTCCAGACCATGGTCTTCGGTAACATGGGCGATACCTCCGCAACTGGTGTGGCCTTCACCCGTGACCCGGCCAACGGTGAGAACGTCTTCTACGGCGAGTACCTCATCAACGCCCAGGGCGAAGACGTCGTTGCCGGTGTTCGCACGCCGAAGGAAATCTCCATCCTTGCTGAAGAGATGCCCGCCGCCCACGCTGAACTCGAAGAAGTTCGCGCCAAGCTGGAAGCACACTTCAAGGACATGCAGGACTTCGAATTCACCGTCGAAGACAACAAGCTGTTCATGCTCCAGACCCGTAACGGTAAGCGCACCGGCCTCGCCGCTGTCCGCATCGCCTACGAAATGGTTCAGGAAAAGCTGATCGACGACGTTGCCGCTGTGAAGCGCATCCCTGCTGAGTCCATTTCCAGCCTGCTCGTTCCGATCTTCGACGAAAAGGAACTCGCCAAGGCTAAGCCGCTTTGCGCAGGTCTCCCTGCTGGCCCCGGTGCTGCTACCGGCCACATCGTCTTCTCCGCTGCTGCTGCCGAAGTCATGGTCGAAAAGGGCAAGAAGGTCGTCCTCTGCCGTGTGGAAACTTCCCCGGAAGACCTCCGCGGTATGCTCGCTTCCGAAGGTATCCTGACCAGCCGTGGTGGCGTTTCCTCGCACGCTGCACTCGTCGCCCGCCAACTCGGTAAGGTCTGCGTCTGTGGTGCCAAGGATGTCGTCATCGACTATGGCAAGAAGACCCTCACCGTGGGCAAGACTGTCCTGCGCGAAGGCGACTTCATCTCCATCGACGGCACCACCGGCAACATCTACGCTGGTGAAATCCCGACCGCTCCTTCCGAAGTCTCGCAGGTGTTCAATGGCAAGCTCAAGCCAGCCAAGAGCTACACCTACAAGATGTTCGACCAGATCATGAAGTGGGCTGACAAGCACCGCACCATGGGTGTCCGCACCAATGCTGACACGCCAGAGCTTGCTCAACAAGCAGTCGCATTCGGCGCTGAAGGTATCGGCCTGTGCCGCACCGAGCACATGTTCTTCGAGGACGACCGCATCGGTCACATGCAGGAAATGATCCTGGCAACCGAGAAGAGCGAGCGCGTCAAGGCACTCAAGAAGCTCCTCAAGTTCCAGCGCAACGACTTCAAGGGCCTCTTCAAGGCCATGGAAGGCAAGCCCGTCACCATCCGTCTGCTCGACCCGCCCCTGCACGAATTCCTTCCGCATGGCGACGCCGCCATCAAGGACCTCGCTCAGAAGCTCGACATGTCGGCCGACTACATCAAGGACCGCGTCAGCGCCCTGCATGAGTCCAACCCGATGCTCGGTCACCGTGGCTGCCGTCTCGGCATCACCTACCCGGAAATCACCGAGATGCAGGCCCGCGCAATCTTCGAAGCAGCTGCAGCTTGCCTGACTGCCAAGAAGAAGATCAAGGTTTCCCCGGAAATCATGATCCCGCTCGTTGGCTTCAAGAAGGAACTCGACCTTCAGGTTGAGATCGTCCACCAGGTCGCCGCAGAAGTGCAGGAAAAGAAGGGCGTGAAGATTCCTTACATGGTCGGCACGATGATCGAAATCCCGCGCGCTGCTTTGACCGCGGACCAGATCGCTGAAACCGCTGAGTTCTTCAGCTTCGGCACCAACGACCTGACCCAGACCACGCTCGGCATGAGCCGTGACGACGTCGGCACCTTCCTCCCGGAATACAAGGAGCTCGACATCCTGCCGCAGAACCCGTTCGACTCGATCGACCAGACTGGCGTTGGCCAACTCGTCCAACTGGGTGTCGAAAAGGGCCGCGCTACCCGCGAAGGCATCAAGCTCGGCATTTGTGGTGAGCACGGCGGCGAACCGAACTCCGTGAAGTTCTGCCACCGCGTCGGCCTCAACTACGTATCCTGCTCTCCGCCCCGCGTGCCGGTTGCCCGCTTGGCTGCCGCTCAGGAAGCCCTGGCAGGCAAATAAGCTCTGCGCAACAAAGCAACTTTGCTTCACAAAGTCCCGGTCAGTTGGCCGGGACTTTTTCATGCAATAATCGAGCAGCACGACAGGTTTGAGGCGTCGTTGAATTACGTGGTTTCCATTCACGCAGTTACCGCCATACTGAGTTCTATGCCTTGGGCATCGGTTATTATCCCTACCAATCAGCGCCCGGAATTACTCCAGCGCGCGATAAAGTCCGTGCTTGCCCAAAGCATGGATGATTGGGAGTTGCTCGTGGTCAGCGATGGACCCGACCCGCAAAACCGCGCCTCCGCCGCCCCCTTTATGCGCCGCCGCGTTCGTTATATCGAATTGCCCCAAAACCGGGGGGCTAATGCCGCCCGCAACGAAGGCATTCGCCAAGCTTCGGGTGAATGGATCGCATTCCTCGACGATGACGACGAGTGGCTACCCGAAAAATTGGCAGCCTGTCGGGCCTTTATTGAGTCAAATCAGTTGCCCCCCTGCGCCCTCGCGCACCAGATTGTTAGCCGCTCGGATCACGGCGAGGAACTCATGCCCCGCCGAATCCCGGACAGTGGCGAACCGTTTCCCGACTACTCCCTTCGTCGCCGGGAAATGCGTCATGGCGAAGGACATGTGCTCACCTCGACCGTCATGGCTCACCGCGACATCTGTCGACGCGTGCCCTGGGGCGGACGTCATATCTATCTGCAGGAGAACGACTGGCTAACCCGCGTCACCTGCGAACATGGATACCCATGGCACGTTCTTTTACAGCCACTTGCAATCTGGCATTGCGAATCCGACCGAGCACGCATTTCGACAAACGACGACCGCTGGAGATTCCTATACTCGTCGCTGCGTCGCAAGCGCCACTTGATTTCACGGGAAGCCTATGCCGCAGGCTTGTTAACTGTTGTCGCCGATGCCGCCACCAGTGCCCATAATCGCGATGCCCTACCCAGAATCGTGAGGGAAGCATTCACGAATGGCTCCCCTGGCTGGCGAGAGCTCATGGCCTTCAGCCTAATCACCTGCTTTCCCCGTAAACTGCGCAAAAACCTGCGCCAACTCAAATCGCCGAGGACGCCTCACGGCCCATGAGCCAAAGCACGTCAGCAAGGCGGTTCAGGTATTGGATAATCAACGGACGCACAATGCCGCCCTCTCCCTGCAAGAGCAGGCATTTGCGTTCAGCACGGCGACAGGTTGTTCGGGCTACATCAAAAAATGCATGAGATATATTTTCTCCGGGATAAATCCAGCCGCGAAAACCGTCTTCAACCGCTTCCATTCGCGCAACTGCACTGTCCATCCGTTGTAAATCATCCTGTGTAAGCACCTTACTCGCTTGTTTAAGAAAACGCTCCTGGTCGTCATTATCCGTAGCCAATTCGCCCATCAAGGCGACGAGCTCGTGTTGCGTGGCCAGGATGAACTCACGATTCGGCAAGCCTTCGCAATGTGCGCGGCAAAGCCCCAATGTAGAATTCAGTTCATCCACCGCACCATAGGCTTCGACCCGAGGATGCGTTTTGGAAACTCGCTTACCGTAAATAAGCGAAGTCAGGCCGTCGTCGCCTTTGCGCGTTGAAATGGACATATACGGAACGGAAGAATTTACCGATAAAAGCAGAGTGACGAAATTCAAGGTGCGGAATCACAGATGCAATTCCAACAACTTGTATTCAAAATTAAGTAGACTTCGAAACCGGCTTCTCGCAACTCGAATCACTCAAATCTCTTCAACCTGCACTTCCAGGCGACGTCCATCAATGGTGAGCGCATACTGCTTGGCGTGTCCAGCAGATGCCGCAACTGGTGTTGGTGTCGCCGCCGTTACCGGCGCTACTTTAGCTGGTGCAGGTGCCGCTTCCGCTTTAGGCTTATTCTTATTTGCATAGTGCGTAGCCAATTGAGCGGGGAACATCGCATGAATCACGCAATGCTCATCGTCGTCCGGTAAACCTGCTTTCTTTAACTGCTCACGTAAGTCATCCATATGGTGCTGGTTCGATCCC
>JBNNDZ010000130.1:0-6012 GCA_050285865.1 Puniceicoccales bacterium | reverse complement strand
GATAAGGATACTATAAGTTGAGAAGGAATTAATTCACGGTTTTATTAAATTGCGAACTAATAAGCGAAAAAAATTATGACAGATAAACTCGAGGCAATAAAAGCTCGCTACGAGGAAGTTGGGCAACTTTTAGTTCAGCCTGACATTGCTTCTGATATGAAACAATTCACCAAGCTCACCAAAGAATTCAAGGGGTGAGCTGACAAATCCGTAGGAGATTGTGTAGGGCGTGTCGGGGGTCCAATCGCTCAGGTCGGGAGACGCAACAGGGGTGTAGCTGAGCCACGGGTAGGTAAAGAATCCTCCGGCAAGTGAATCGTCGTCTGTGCGTGTGAGTTCGTAGTGAGCGTCACCGGGCTGGAACTCGCTCATGGGAAACGACTGTGTTGCCAAAGGCGTATGCTGAATGGCGATATCGGTTTCAAACTCCGGTGCGGGCAGGGGTGTTACTTCGATGTCTGAGTCAGCATCCACCAACTCACGCGTGGACTCAGCCAACTCCAGCGTGATGGGCGTGGCCACATAGGAACTGTATTCATACGGAGCCCGCTCAGTTAGGAACCCGGCATTCGCCATTTGCGGAATCGAGTCAGCGGCGAGTATGCTCATCTTTGCATTTAAGCGAGAGACACTGACTTGCCCCAATTCCGGGTAGTGAACCTTGGAGTATGCTTCAGCAAATATGTCGTTGATGAACCAACCCGCGTAGGTTGTCGCATCCAAATCTTGGTTTAGGGTCGAGATGCTTGTTCGGTAGTAATATCCCTCTGGGCCGAGGAATTCTTCCAGTGAGGCCATTGTTAATCCGCCTCCCGGTGCGACAACAGCCTGATGGACTACTTTTTGTTCTGTGTTATAGCGATAAAAGTGGATTTCGTCCGAATCGTTATTCAGTAGAAGCATGTCGCCATACCATCCCGGGTTGGCATTCGAGATAAACACCCTGTCACCCGTATCAGACTGAGCATTCCAGAAGTTGAATGGTTCATACATGTCATTGACTAATTCCTCGGGAAACCGTTTTCCCCAGGCGAAGTTGCCTGATGAGTCTATTGAAATCAGGCCATAAGGATATGCATTGTTCGGCTCGCTGTAGGCATCAAAAAAGAGCAGCACGGACCCATCAGCAATCAAGGTGATCTTGAATTGCTCCAGAAACGTGTCGCCGACGGGGGATGAAATCACCTTTTTCCAGAGCGTCTCCCCCTGTGCGTCGACCATGATGAAATCGATGGCGATGCCGTTAGGGGTGTAATTCTCGAACCAGAAAAGGGTGTTGTCGCCATTGATCAGGTAGTTGGCGTCGCCCCAGCCATCGTGCCCTGCTTGCTTGGTCCAAAGGTGGTTACCTGCCACATCGAAACGTGACAGCTGGTAGGAATCATAATATGATAAAACCACAAACCCGTCGCCAGCCCATTCGACCCACTCAAGCCACTCGACGGGTACACTGGAAGTGACCGCAAATCGGCTCACGAAAGTGAATTCATCTCCGCCGTGAAACCGGGCTAAGGTCCAGGTATCGGCAGTCGCCCACCAGTAGTCTACTAATACGCCGTTCTCCCCGTCGGAGCTTATCTGCTGAACGCCTAATGGTTCGGATGTTGAAAATGCTGAGCGAATGGATCCGTCGGGGTGCGTCAGCAAGGCGTGATAGCGGAAGTCGGATTCTCCTTGCTGTGGGTCAGATTCGTTTAAGATAGCTAATGCTACTCCGCCATTGGGCAACTTGTGGGTCTCGTGAATTTTATACAGATTGCCATCATCAAGCACTTCCACGTCTGGAAACGTATAGAGGTGGTGAAATGAAACTTGGGCCGATGCAGCCGTTGCCAGGCAAAGAAATGTAGCAAAAAGGGTCTTCACAGTGCTGACGAAAGCGCACCGTGATAACACGTCAATGTTTTGTACACATGAAATATGTTACGAATTCATGGCACTTGCGTTTTGCGCTGGATTCGGCCTTATCCGCCAACGACCCGGAGGTGGGCTGGGGCCAATTCTGCACGTAGCTGGTCGAGCTCTGCGCGCTCCGCTTCGAGGCGGTTGGTTTCTTCAACCAAGCGTTCCTCAGCTTCTTCGACGAAGCGCTCGCGTTCCTGGAGGCAGTCGCGCGAGCCGAACTGGCGACTGAGCTCCTGCATCAGTTCGCTAAGGCTTTTAATGGCGGAGAGGGTTTCGCGTTGGTTCGTTTCGAGTGTGGCAAGGCGGGCGTTGAAATCCGCGGTAATGGGGTTCGGTGCCGATGCCTCTTTGACTGTTTCGGTCGGTGAGTTTTCGTCTGTATTTGCCTCCCGGCGAAACGGTGCACGGGACTCCCGTGGGCGACCCATCGGGGAGCGGGAATTGCTTTGCTGGGATTGCAGGGAAACCGTTGGATTGATGCTGATCCAGCGTGGATCGTCATTATCAGTCTCATCGATGTTGAGAATCTGGTATTCCGCGCCGGGTTCTCGCTTCATGGTCCATTCAACAGAAAGCAGCGGCATCGGGCGGTCAAAGGTGTCTCCGTTGCGATTCAGCCACCACGCATCGCGCAGCCGCTGGGCCAGCATCTCGCGCCGTACGGCCGAGAGCGAAATCTTGTCATTCAGCGAGTCCATAGTGCTTTTGTACCTTAGCAGATTCATCATAGCGCCCTAAGAGTCCGGGCGAAATTGATTTATTCCTGAAGGTGCAATAAGCACTCCGCTTGCCAATTATGGGGTATATGTCCCTATTTTAAAATACAGTCTAAAATCGATCAGCGGTACATCGTCTGGGTGATAACCGGGCTTGATTCTGCGAGAAAAATGACGATTTATTATATCAGCTGGGTATGATTGGTGACTCGGTAATATTTAATTTCAGCCAGGCGATGTGATGCACCCCGTGTATCAACCGGAATTCAGCGCGGCGACCCAAATGGTAATGGGCACGACGACGCGTTTTCTCCTTACCGGCGAACAGACCGGCGGCCAGTTTACGCTCTACCGCATCACAGCGGGGCAGGGCGACATTGTGCCCCTGCATGTTCATGAATACGAAGACGAAACATTCATGGTCCGCGAGGGGCAACTCCGTGTTGTGGTCGCGGGTGAGGTCTTCCTGGCCAGTCCCGGGGATGTGGTTTTCGCTCCCCGGCACATCGCGCACAGTTGGGAGGCCGTCGCGGAGGGGATGACCACCTTTGACCTCATGTCGACGCCTACTGGCATGGAAATCATGTTTCAGGAACTGGGGGCGCTCACCCATGACGCCCCGATGGGCACCGTGCTGGACATCTGCCAGCGTGCCGGAATCCGCTTCCTGCCTGCGGATTGAATATTAGATGGTACTCGGGACAGGGGTCGAACCTGCACGTCCTAAGACACTGGAACCTAAACCCAGCGCGTCTGCCAATTCCGCCACCCGAGCAAAATCAAAGCGTAAGGTTGCGGGATTGATTGGCACTTGTCAATCTGGCCGTCAATAAATCGTTCCATGGATGAATCCGCCGCCAGTTCCGACTATCGACTTCGCCCGTGGCAGCGCCTGCGCAAGCGGCGGGTGTTCGACCGCGAGCGCGGCATTGGGCTGCGCTACGAGTGCCCGGCATTCCTGTGCCGCGTGTTACCGCCGATGGACCCCGCCGCACGGCCGTGTCGCCGTTTGGGGGTGATCGCCTCGCGTCGGGTCGGCGGTGCGGTGCAGCGCAATCGCGCCAAGCGCATGCTGCGGGAAGCGTTCCGGCTCAACCAGCACCACCTGCCGGAGCACTGCGACGTCATCCTGGTTGCGCGCAAGGAGCTGTTCGAGCAATCCCTGACTGAGCTGGAGACGCGCTTTAGTGACGCCGCCCAACGCGCGGTGAAACGCTGGGCCAAGGCGGCAAAGCAGCCATGAGTGGTCCCGTTGCGCCGCGGCCTTCCTGGGCTGCCAAGTTCATGGCGGCGCTGGTGCGGGGGTATCAGTTGACGCTTTCCCCGGTCAAACGCCTGTTGTTTGGGCCGCATGCCGGTTGTCGATTTTATCCGACCTGTTCGGAGTATGCCCGGCAGGCGATCCTGCGTCACGGGGCATTCAAGGGTGGTTGGTTGGCGCTTAAGCGCATTGTGAAATGCGGCCCATGGCACCCCGGCGGCGAGGACCACGTGCCGTGAAGGCGGGCAAGTGCCCTTATGTCAGAGTTTCAATCAGCGCGGATTGGCGCTTGATTCTTGGCGCGGGTTTGCCTTTGCTTCGTCGGTTTAAGCTATTGGAAAGAACGCAGTTCCTGCAAGCAGCAGGGATGCGGCGACATCAAGTAAAACACAGTGGCCGACGAGCAGAACTCAACTCCCCCTCCGGCGATCGAAGTGGATCGGCTGACGAAGCGCTACGGACGCGTCAAGGCGATCGAGAACGTATCGTTCACGGTGCAGCCCGGGCAGGTGGTCGGCTTCCTCGGTCCTAATGGCGCAGGCAAGAGCACGACGATGCGGATTCTCTGCGGTCTTTTGGCGGCGAGTTCCGGGGTGGCGCGGATCTGTGGGATCCCGGTTGCCAGCCATCCGTATGAGGCCAAGCGCCGCATCGGTTATATGCCCGAGCACAATCCGTTGCCGGAGGACATGCGCGTCGTCGAATACCTCCGCTATCGCGCGCGCCTGAAAGAGGTGCCCATGCGCAAGGTGAAGTCCCGGGTGGACGAAGCCATGGAGCTGTGTGATCTCCAGCGGAAAGCCCGGCGCAAGGTAATCGGTGCTTTGTCCAAGGGCTATCGTCAACGGGTGGGCATCGCGGACGCGATTCTAGCCGAGCCGGAGGTCATCTTCATGGACGAGCCGACCATTGGCCTGGACCCGCATCAAATTTTGTCCATTCGCGGGCTGATTGATAATTTGCGTGGCCGGATGACGGTCATTCTTTCCAGTCATATTTTGCCGGAAATCGAAAAATCCTGCGACCGCGTTATCATTATTAACCAGGGCCGCATCGTGGCAAGTGGCTCGCCGCAGAGTCTGCGCGAGGAGTTTCTCTCGCAAACGGTTTACCGTATCCGGGTAGACATCGATGAGGACAAGGCCGCGGCAACGCTGAAGGGTGTCAGCGATGATCTGCAATTTATGTCGTCGGAAATTCAGGACGACGGTTTCTGGGAACACCGTTTGCAAGCGCCGACGGACCTGTTTTTGACCGAGCCCATCCTTGAGGCATTGCAGGGAGCCGATGCGCGCATCCGCGAAATCGCCCGCTTGCAGCCCAATCTCGAAGACATTTTCATGGCCGCCACGCGACGCAGTTGGGACGAAACCGCTGCGCCCTTTACCGGACAGACCCGCGCGGCGATGCCGTTGCCGAAACGCTGAGTTATGGATTGTGCGAGCCAACTGATTTCTCGAGTCCTCCGCCGCGGCGTAAGCGGTCGCCGTCGAGCGCGATCCAGCCGCACTCGAACTCGGCCATCTGCCCGTCCATCGTCAGGATGCGGGCGTTCGCGAGGACCGTCATTCTGCCGGCAGCAGGCAGCACTGCTCGGGTTGCGGGACGAGCGTGACGCTGGTGCCGCTCTCCAGCGGTGCGGTCAGCGGGCCGTTCGCCGCGACCGAGCCGCCCGGCGTCTCGCAAGTGTATTGGTAGGCGCGGCCAATGTAGGTCCTCAGGCCCAGCGCCGCCGGTATGCCCTCGGCCTCGGTCGAGGGGGTGACCAGCAGCCCGTCGGGGCGGGCGGCGAAGATGAACTTCTTGCCCGGAACCGCGAACTCGCTTTTTGGCAGGTCGATCTGCGCACCACCCGGCATCTCGGCGCGAACGCTCTCGCCGATGTCGGAGATCACGCGCATGTCGATCATGTTGTCGAAACCGACGAAATCCGCGACGAAGGCGTTGGCGGGCTTGGAGTACAGCACCTCGGGCGTGTCGAGCTGCATTATCCGCCCGCCCTTCATGATCGCCACCCGGTCCGAGATCGAGAACGCCTCTTCCTGGTCGTGCGTGACATACAGCGCGGTGGTGCCGTTGGCCTGTTGCAGCCGCCGGATCTCGACACGCATGTCGACACGCAGCTTGGCG
>JBNNDZ010000129.1:0-5849 GCA_050285865.1 Puniceicoccales bacterium | reverse complement strand
AAGGTTTTCGAGTAACGCATGGGCTCCGGAGGCCGATTTACGAAGGTCTTCAATGCAACTCTGCAGTTCACTTTCCGGCATTGCCCGAAACTGCTCATGAAGGAGGTCTGCCATTCCAACCACGCCATATAGCGGGCCTCGCAGATCATGCGCAATGATGGAGAAAAATTTATCTTTCTCATTGTTGGCACGCTCGAGCTCGGCCTTACGCGTGGCTAGTTCCTGAGTTCGCTCCTGTACGAGCGATTCGAGTTCGTCGCGCGAGCGTTGGAGGGTTCGGCGCTCCCGTTCTTCCGCAGCTTCCTTCTGCTCTTGCAGGAGGCGGAGGCGGTCGACGAGTGCGAGCGAGAAAAACAGGGCTTCGAGCAGCAGGCCTACCCAGGCGATGCGTATTGTGTATTCATTGGTTGGGGCCAGTCCAATCGCCCGAGCTGCGAGTGCGCCGATGGAGGCGAACCACAAACCCCAGCCAATAGTAAAGATACGTGCAGGCCGGTATCCTTTTCGCCAACTGTTTATGCCGAGAATCAACAACAAGGACAAGGCCATGCAGCCGGTCAGGTTGAGTGTCGCAGCGAGACCGGAATAACCCATCAGGAACGCAAATGCCGGAACGAGTAATAGTATTATCCATACGCGCATCAATGGATCGACCCGGGGATAACGCTCTTTCGTGGCTAGGAATTTTCGGCTGAACTGAACGACAAGCGCAAAGGTAACTGCGCTGCCGATGGCGGGAATACCTTCAGACCATATTCCAATGTTGCCCCACACGTAGCGTAATCCGAGGCCGGATACCGCCAGAAACGTCAGCAGTCCATTAAGCAAGTAGCAAAGATACCAGAGGTAAACGGAGTCGCGGACGACAAAGTATACCATCATGTTGTAAATAAACAACGCGAGGCATCCACCGAGGACCATGCCGAGAAAGACCGTCGAAAACTGTTGTTTCTGTGCGTGCGCTGTGGGTGAGCCTACCTCGTACTGTAAGTCGAGGATATCGGGAATCATGTTTTGAATCCGCACGTAGATGGTGGAGGTTGTTCCCGGCGGTGTCGTAAAAACACCAGCAAAGCCTTCGCTGGGGATCGGGGCTAGGTCGATTGGTCGTCTGTCACCAAGACGGTATGACTCGACTAGATGCCCGTTCTCCATCTGATAAAAATCAAAGGAATCCACGAGTGGGGCTGGGAAATTCATGACCCAGGTAATTGGTGTATCCGCTGAGTTTTCCACCTCGAAACGCACCCACCAGGTGGCGTCATTTACTCCCACGGAACCTCGGTCTGCGGCCAGCGGTTCAAATTGCGGGTCGTAATTTCCAGCCAGAATGTGTGTTAGGGCAAACTTGTTGAGGGGGTCCTTGAGCACTTCAATGGATTCGCCCGGCAACTGCATCGGCATTTCAGGTTGCAGCAGGTATGTCGATTCCGCCCTGACTGCACTTAAGAGAAGGAGCAAAACCAACCCATAGGCCAGTATATGGCAGTGGCGAAATAGCGACACGACCACTATACTGTGGATATGAGTGAAACGGCCCATTATGAATACGCTGTATCCCTAGATTGTGACTGCAGCGCGAACTTGCAATTCGTAATAGCGCGAAACATGTTTCGCTAATTGGAAATCGTAAACAAATTTCAGTGAATCAGAAAGAAGGTTGCCGCGTTCTGGATTATTGGTGAGAAAGGAACCCCAGATGCCCAAAGCCAACCGACCGAAACCACAGCGATTCCCAACGCCAGCCCCTATGCGCAGAGAAGGCGTCATAGATGGGCTGCCGACTGAAATGATTGTGAACACCGCACTCAAGGGCTACGACAAGCGCGGTGATTTTCCGTTCCACGTATGGGTGGCTGTTGGTTACCGTGGGACCGAGGAAACCGCTGGCTTGCCTACACCCAAGGAAACGCGTTCATTGGAGGCATTGGAAGATACTTTGCTTGCCGCAATACGTAAGGCGGGTGAGGGGCATTACATTGGACAGTCGTCTTGGAATGGCACGCGTGAGTTTAATTTTTACGTCGATGATCCCGAGCTTACGGATGAGCGCCTGGAGGCACTTGCGACACCGCAGAAACGCCCCATCCATTACGAAATTTGCGAAGATCCGACGTGGCAGCGGGTGGAGTTTTTCTTCGACTACGAGTCATGAGTACTGAAGGCGGTTCAATTGTTATTGGGGCTGGCGTTACGGGTTTAACGCTCGGTTGGGCATTGCAGCGCGCTGGTCGAGTGGTGCGTATCTTGGAAAAGAATGCGACACCAGGTGGCGCAGTTCGCACGGTTCGGCGCGACGGCTATCTCGCGGAATCCGGTCCCAATTCATTACTCGTCAACAGCGGGGCACTGGAATCACTGCTGAAGGGAATTGGCATGGGGGCGCAAATGCAGAAGCCGCAACCTGAGGCCAAGCGGCGCTACATTTTAAAGGACGGGGAATTCGTCGCCGCGCCGATGGGGGCAGCGGAAGTATTTTCCACCCCACTATGGTCGGGGCGCGGCAAGCTGCGTGTGTTGGGCGACCTCTTTGCGAAAGCGCCGGAGAAGCTGGTCGAGGAAAGCCTCGCGCGGTTTGTGAAGCGACACTTTGGCCCCGAGATTTTGGATTACGCGGTGAACCCATTCGTTGGTGGCATCTACGCGGGCAATCCGAGCAAGTTGTCCGCCCAGCACGCGTTTCCGATGTTAGCTGACGCCGAGCGCGAAGCTGGATCGGTCATTCGTGGCATGATCAAACAACGCAAGGCTAGGAAGGCGCGCGGCGAGGCTTTCAAGTCGTATTCGCTGTCGTTCAAGGATGGCATGCAAGCGCTCACGGACACGCTGGCCCAGCGACTCGGGAATAAGCTAGCGTGCGGTGCATCGGTGCAGTCGATCGAACAAATGGATGCGGGGTGGCGCGTTGCGTGGACTGATGCCGGGGGCGTGTCCCATGCCGAGGAAGCGGCCGAGCTTTACCTGACCACGCCCGCCTTCGCGCTGGCGGATTTGCCTTTGCCGGACAACGTAAGCGCTGCGCTCTCGCCACTGGCGGACATCGAATATCCGCCCGTCGCATCCGTCGCGCTGGGCTACGATCGCGCAAACGTCACACACGCATTGGATGGCTTTGGCGGATTAATTCCCGAGGTGGAAAGACGGCGCGCGCTCGGTGTGTTGTTTTCATCGAGCCTCTTTGCGGGACGCGCCCCGGAGGGTAAAACGCTGCTTACGGTTTTTATTGGCGGGAGTCGGCAGCCTGAGCTGGCGGAGAAATCTGCGGACGAAATCCGCGCCATTGCGGAATGTGAAGTTAACCAATTGCTCGGCGTCACCGGCGATCCGGAGTTTGCCGAGGTCACCACCTGGCCCCGCGCAATCCCGCAATATAATGTCGGCTACGGCCAGTTTGTAAGTGCGATGGAGCAGGCGGAAAAACAATTCCCCGGTCTGCGCCTGATGGGTAACTACCGCGGCGGAATCGCCGTGGGCAACTGCCTCGTCAATGCCGCTACCGCCGTCGAGCCGATTGGGTAGGGTGCTAAGGGGAAGGTCACCCGTTTCCCTGTTCGAATAGCAAATAATCGACGTGGCGGAAGACGAGCTCGCCCATAGTCTGGCAGTCGAGAAAGCCCTTGTAGTTGTGGAATTCGGCCAATTCTTGTTTTAGCTGTTCGGTCTTTTCCGGGGTGGAAATAGTGTCCTCGCCCATGCAGACGCGGAGGTTTGCCAGGCGGTAGGGAATGGTGTTTGCACGTCGGGCCATGAGTGCACGTTCCTCGTTTTGATACTGCTGCATCGTCTCGAAATTGAGTAGGCCGGTGACGAGTTGGACTACGGGGAGGTTGTCCTTGAAGAATTGGGGCAGGTAGATCTTGTGCTTCCCCTCGTAACACTGCTGGTCGAAGTCGATCGGGCGTACGCGATATTGCTCATTCTCGAAGTCCGGGGTGATGCCCACCACATAATTATACGCGCGCATGTCACCGAGCAAGCGGACGAAGCATCGCTCGTTGAACTTGATGAACTCTTTGGCCACACGGACGCGGTTGAGGGTCGGTCGCTCGAAGTGTTCGCGGATAAACTGGTCGCCGGGGATGCCGACGATGTGTTCCTCAATGAGCGTGTCTTCGTGAACCAGGTAATTGATCGACGAGGGCGAAAGTAGCTCTTCTAGCTCCAGGCCGTAGATACGCGAGGCGTCGGCGCGTTTGACGTAGAAATAATCGTAATTGTCGTTGTATTGGTTGACGATGCGCACACGAAAAGGCTGGGAATTGCCGAACGAGCAAAAATCCACGCGATCCACGCGGAGGTGTTCCATGACACGTTCGTTGCCGGCAGCCTTGAGTAGGGCGTAAATCCGTGTCAGAGCGGCGTTGATTTCCGGGAAGATCGTCGGTTCGTAAATATAGGTCCGCCAAAGCGTGTCCTCGCCGTCTTTGTCAATCAGTGGCGAGGATTCATAAGGCTGTGTGAGGCCCTTATACAGGATGGGCAGGTCTGCCTCGCGGTCGTATTGCTTGAGGTACGACCGCAGGTCGGAATTGACTTGGTAGTGCTGTTTGCGCCGGGAAATGACCTGCATTCAATTCAATTTAGGCGGTGGTCTGTAACTTGGCCAGACGGTTTTACACTCAATCTAAGTCTCGTGAATTAATAATTTGAGCCTGGCAATAAAGCTTGTCATCGGCAGATTGCGTATTCATTTTACTGATAGTTCGACTGCCATGAATAAAGTAATACTTAACAACAATGTCCTGCGGGACGGCCATCAAAGTCTCGCGGCAACCCGAATGCGAACCGAGCAAATGCTGCCTGTTTGTCAGGATCTTGATGACATCGGCTTTGGTGCGTTGGAGACCTGGGGTGGGGCGACGATTGACTCCGGGCTTCGCTTTTTGGATGAATTCCCCTTCGACCGGCTTGATGCGTTGAAGAAAGCCTGCCCGAAAACGCCACACATGATGCTCCTGCGCGGGCAGAACATTGTGCAGTATGCACACTTTCAGGACGACGTTGTTACGGCCTTCGTGAAGACCTCGGCCAAGCATGGCATGAACATCTTCCGTATCTTCGACGCGCTCAATGACCCGCGCAATATGCTCACAGCGATTGAGGCAACCAAGGCTGCCGGAGCGCAGGCGCATGGTACGATTTGCTACACTTCAAGTCCGGTCCACACCACGGCAAAATTCATTGAGCTGGGTTGCCAGTTGGAAGAGATGGGGTGCGATGCGATTGTCATCAAGGATATGGCTGGGCTCATTCCGCCGATGCACGCGAAGGCGATCATTCAGGGGCTCAAGAAACAGATCAAGATTCCGGTTTGGATTCACACGCATGATACGGCGGGGCTGGGCGCTCCGACCTATCTGGCGGCCGTGGACGCGGGCGTGGATGCAATCGATTGCAGTGTCGTGCCCTTTGCTAATGGAACAGGTCAACCCGACACCGTTCGCATGTTGGCACTCCTTAAAGAGCATGAGCGGTGCCCCGATTTCTCACCGGAAGACTACGCACGTCTGGGTCGGATCCGTGAGCATTTGGAAACCGTTTACAAGGACTTGTCGGCCTTTACTTCACACGCCAACGAAATCGTCGACAGCGATACGTTGCTTTATCAGGTTCCTGGCGGGATGTTGTCCAACTTCCGGGACCAGCTCAAGCAGCAGAAAATGGAAGACAAGTTCGACGAGGTCTTTGCGGAGATTCCCGTCGTACGTGAAGCATTGGGTTGGATACCGCTCGTCACACCGACCTCGCAGATCGTCGGTATGCAGGCATTCCTCAATGTAAAATTCGGTCGCTGAAAACAAATTTCGCCTCAAGCCGCTGACATTGCCTTGGGATACTATGGAACGTGC
>JBNNDZ010000128.1:0-5321 GCA_050285865.1 Puniceicoccales bacterium | reverse complement strand
GGCCAAGGAATTAGGCGTCCCGGTCATCGTTCTAGCGCAGCTCAATCGTGAGAGTGAAAAGGAGAAACGCCAGCCGCGAATGTCGGACTTGCGTGAATCCGGATCGATCGAGCAGGACGCCGACGTGATTCTCCTAATTTCGAAGCCACGCGAATTCGATGAGCAGGAAGACCTTGCGAGTGACGTGGTCGCTCGAGATTTAATCATTGCCAAGCAACGTAACGGACCGGTAGGAACCGTGCACTTAATGTTCACTAAGAACCTGACGCGCTTTGAAAACTACACGCCACAACCTGCTTGAGTGGGCGATCCGCGCATCGCTCCTGCTGGGACTTCTCTTTCAATTCAATCTCGCTTTCGGCCAGGCATTGCCTACCGAAGCGCCGATCGTGGAATCGATCGACATCACGTTCGAGGGCTTTAAAAACGTCAGCGAACAGAATGTCCTCGCGCACATCCAGCAGCGCGCCGGCTCTCCCTATCAGGAGCAGCAAGTCGACCAATCCGTCCGATCACTTTACCAGAGCGGTCTTTTCGAGTTCATCGAGGCCCGACGCACCACCCTGCCCAATGGCAATGTGGAGCTGAACTTTGTCGTCGTCCCCAAGTTCCGCATCACGCGGATTGAGTTTGAAGGCCTCGACAACGTCGATGCGGACGACCTGGAAGACGAAATCGAGTCCCAGGCGGGCCTTCCCCTCGACGAAGTGCAGGTGAAACGCGACTCCACCAAAATTTTCGACTACCTGCAAAAGAAGGGCTACACCAACGCCAAAGTCGCCTACCGCATCGATCGTAACGACATTTCCGGCAACGCCGTCGTCGTGTTTGAAATCGAAGAAGGCGACCGCCTGGACATCGACAACATCGAGTTCGTGGGCAATGAAAACTTCAGCTCCAGCGAATTGCGCGGGATGATGACCACCGAGGAATATTTCTGGCTGTGGTCCTGGCTCGTCGGCGGTGGCCGCCTGCAGGAAGAAGACTTCCAGCGCGACCTCGAAACCCTCCGCAATTTCTACAAAAATCAGGGTTATCTCGACGTCGAAATCCCGGAGTCCGAAGTCGTTCTCGAATACCCGTCGGACGGCGAGCTCAACATCATCATCACCATCCATGAAGGCCGCCGTTACCACGTGGGCGACATCGAGTTCAAGGGCAACAAGCTCTTCTCCACCGATCAGCTCAAGAGCGTTCTGGTAACGAAGCCCGGTGACGTTTTCTCGCCTGAGAAGATCGACCAGGATGTCGAAACGTTGAAAGATTTCTACGGCCAAATCGGCTACCTCGATACCTTTGTCCGCATTGAGCGCCTGCCCAACGTCGAAACCGGCGACATCAACCTGACCTTCGTCGTCAGCGAAGGCGAACAGTTCTACGTCGAAAGCGTCACGCTGCAGGGCAACACCAAGACCCGCACCAACGTGATCGTACGCGAGCTCGCCCTTGCTCCCGGTGATGTATTTGACTCCGTTCGCATGAAGGCCAGCCAGGCCCGACTGGAAAACACCCGCTTCTTTGAAGAGGTCAACCTCGCCCCGGAAGCCAGCAACCTGCCCAACCGCCGCAACCTGCGCGTCACCGTGAAGGAAGGCAGCACGGGTAACCTGACCTTCGGTGCGGGCTTCAGCTCGGTCGAGTCGGTTGTCGCCTTCGTAGAGTTGACCCAGAGCAACTTCGACATCTTCAACTACCGCTCAATGTTCCAAGGTGGTGGCCAGAAGTTCCGCCTGCGCTTGTCGGTCGGTTTGCAGTCCAACGAGTTCCTGCTCTCGTTTGAAGAGCCCTGGGTCTACCAGCGCGAACTCGCCTTCGGTTTCGAAATCTACCGCACGGAGTCCGACTACCTGTCCAGCAGCTACAACGAACTCCGCACCGGTATGCAGCTTTACCTGCGCAAGCGCCTCTTCGAGTTGGTTGAAGGCCGCCTGTCCTACACGATCGAACAGGTCGACATCAAGGACGTGAACCCCTACTCCTCACCGATTATTCTGCAGGAAAAAGGCGTGCGCACGATTTCCAAGGTCGGCTTCCAGATGCTACGTGACACCCGGAACAATCTCGTGTGGACCACCAGCGGTAACCGCGTTGAGTGGATCAACGAAATGGCGGGCACCTTCCTTGGCGGTAATACGGACTTCTTCCGCACCGAAATTCGCGCCACGCAATACATTCCGACCTTCGACTTCATGGATCAAACGATCCGACTCCACGCCCGAACCGGCACAGTCATCCCAACCCGCCGCGAGACTGGAGTCTTCTTCAATCCACGCTCCTACTCTCCCGAATCGTTCGACGACGGTGTGCCGTTCTTCGAAAAATACTTCCTCGGCGGACCCTACACACTGCGTGGTTTCGGCTTCCGTGAGGTCGGCCCGAAGGACTATTACTCCGGTGAAGACGTTGGCGGTGACACCATGGGCCTCGTCCAGGTCGAATACATCATCCGCGTGATGGACCAACTCGGCTTCAAGGTCTTCTACGACGGTGGCTTTGTAAATGCCGATGCCGGAGACTGGATTCCCTCTGCCCAATCCGGACAAGAGCTCGTTTACGTTGGCCGCCCCAACTTCAACGGTCAGCGCATGTGGCTCCCCAGCCCTGCCCAATCCGCTGGCGGTTGGAACGACGACGTTGGCGTAGGTGTGATCATCATGCTGCTGGGTTCACCGTTGAACCTCGACTTCGCCTGGCCGATCCACTCCGACGACTTCAATGGCGGCGGCGGACCCCAGTTTAACTTTTCGTTCGGAACGGTTTTCTAATTTAACTGTCCTGAATGTGTTGCCGCACTTTATTTAAAAATATGCGGAAATAAGTTTACTAGCCCAAGCATCCAAGAATCGAAATATGAGAAAACTCCTGATAACCCTCCTCGCAATCAGCTCCTTCAGCATGGCATTTGCACAGAGCTCGACGAAGATCCTTACGGTCAATGTCGCCAAGCTCTACGATAGCTACTGGAAGGCACAAGAAGCCGAAGCAAAGTTCCAAAGCTCCATCGAAAACGCCCAACAGGAAATCCAGACGATGATCCAGGAAGGCGTGCAAATGACGGAAAAGCTGCAAACGCTACAACAGGAATCCGCCAGCCCTGCCATCTCCGCCGAACGCAAGACCGAGATCCAGCAGCAGCTTCAGTCGGACATCCGCGCGATCCAGCAAAAGGAACAGGAAGTAAACCAGTTCCGTCAGCAGACCGACCGCCAGCTCCAGCAGCGTCGTCAGGCAATCACCGAGCTTCGCCTCAGCGAAATCCAGGAAGTCGTCACCGAAGTTGCCCAATCCCAGGGTGCAGACCTCGTCCTGAACACGCAGGGCCTCGCCGTGGTATTCTCGAGCGAAACCTTGGACATCACCGACCAGGTGCTGACCAAGCTCAACGCCGACAAGCCGTAATCACGGTCGTCATTCGACTTTTCCAAACCCGGAGCGCTACACGCCTCCGGGTTTTTTGTGGGCCTAAATGCAATACAGGTGACACAAAGGACTACTGAAGACACGGCGGCTTAGAGCATTTTTCCTTTAAATAGGCCGAATCAGGTGGGTATCAGATTAGATGCAGCGCAAGGCGGCATTGATTGAGCGGGCTGGAAGCCCGTGATTGAAATGTCAACGCAGCGACCTTCTAATCTGAGCCCAAGCCGGTAACCGAGTGCTTTTCCGCGCCAGCAGCGTTGGCTTTTCTTTCACAGGCTTCCAGCCTGCTACACTCAAGCCGCCTTGCTGGACACGAAAAATCACTGCGGCCTGATCGGCCAATTTAAAGGAAAAGTGCTCTAGTATGGTGTCAGCGTTGTTCGTTGTCGAATAAAGCCCAAGGGGCTTAGTCAACTTAGCGATGGGTGAAACCCATCGTAGGATTGAGCATCGAACAACCAAGGCTGGAAGCCTTGTTCAAAGCGATTTGCACAACAACAGATTGACCAAGCCTTACAGGCTTGATGAAGAAGGATTGGATATACGCGGGGTTTCACCCCTCGCTAAGTTGAAACAGCCTTTCAGGCTGACAGAAACGAACCTAACTAAACACTTATTCATCCATCTAAGCCGATAAGGTTTCACTAATTAACCTTCCCAGCATGACGACTTGGACTCGCCCCCCCTATGGGCGGGCGACGAAGCCAGCTTTTCGCTGAACCTTGGAAAGAATCTTGAACGCCCGTTTCTGAGCGGCCTCATCTCCGGCGCGGATGACTTCCGTCAGGTATTTCTTGTCGGCCCGAACGGCTTCATATTTTTCGCGAACCGGTGCAATGACACCGACGACGGCTTCCGCCACCGCTTCTTTAAAATCCTTGTAACTGGCGTCAGTGAAATCCGCCTCCAATTCGGCAATACCCCTGCCCGTGGCAGCACTCATGATGTTCAACAAATTAGTCACTCCTGGCTTGTCCGCGGCAGCACGCACCTCCGCGCCGGAATCAGTTACCGCGCTGCCGATCTTTTTACGGATCGTCTTGTCGTCATCGGTGATGAGGAGCGTCGACAGGTGATTCTCGTCGCTCTTGGACATTTTCTTCTCCGGGTGCTGTAGCGACATAATACGCGCGCCAGTCTTCGGAATAAAGAGATCCGGCACCTTGAAGGTGTCCGAATAAGTCGAATTGAACTTTTGCGCAAGGTCGCGGGTCAGCTCAAGGTGCTGTTTCTGGTCCTCTCCCACCGGCACAATATCGGCGTTATAAAGGAGGATATCCGCCGCCATGAGCACCGGATAATTCAACAAACCGCTACCGATGAAGCCGCGAGTTTCGTCCTGTTTCGCGGACTTGTCCTTAAACTGCGTCATACGCTCCAGTTGGCCCAAGGAACACAGACAGCCGAGAACCCAGGCAAGCTCGGTGTGGCCGATGATATGGCTCTGAATAAAGATATTCGCCTTTTCGGGGTCGATGCCACAGGCGATATATTGCGCGATACATTCCAAGGTGTCCGAACGCAAATCCGACGGCGTGTAAGGCACGGTGATTGCGTGCATGTCAACGATGCCGAAGTAGCACTCGTAATCATCGAGGTAGCGCGTCCAATTTCGCACTGCCCCAAGGTAATTTCCGAGGTGGAGTTTTCCGGTGGGTTGCGCGCAGGTCAGCACGACTTGGCGTTCGGCGATAGGTTCACTCATGACAATTTGCTTAAAAAGCTGCTCGTTAAACCGGATGCAAGGCCTCGATTCAACATCGAAAACTTCCTGCGAACTTTAGTTTGACAAGCCTCCTTGCGTTGGGTTGCATCCCCGTTTCCTTTTGGCGGGCTGTAGCGCAGTCTGGTTAGCGCACTACACTGGGGGTGTAGGGGTCGGAGGTTCGAATCCTCTCAGC
>JBNNDZ010000127.1:0-3713 GCA_050285865.1 Puniceicoccales bacterium | reverse complement strand
CTATTCCACGGCCTGCGCGATCTGGGCGAAGACGGCGTTATTGACTGCTTGAAGGGCATCACCTGCAACCCCGACTACTGGCACTGCATTGAGTGGCTCGGCATGCCGTGGGGTCACGCGGTGGCACCGTCGACTCCGGTGCAGGATTACCGACTCCACGTGAAGGCCTTCCAGCAGCATTTTGCCGCGATTTTCGGCCTCGAAGCGTTGGGCCGCATCCGTGGTTTCTCGCCATCGGAAATGGCTTTACCGAACCAGCCCGACGTCGCTTATGAGTTCGTGAAAACGCTCAACGATTGCGGTTTTCAGTGGGTATTGGTGCAGGAACACACCGTCGAAATGCCGGAGACGGGCCACGGCCCGGAGGCGCGCCATTTGCCGCACCGCCTCGTTTGCCGCAACTCCAAGGGTGAGGAGCAAAGCATCATCGCGATCATTAAAACGCAGGGCAGCGACACAAAACTCGTTGCGCAGATGCAGCCTTTCTACGAGGCGCAAAGCCTGGGCCGCTGGGAGCTTGCGGGCAAGCAGGTCCCGCCGCTGGTCACGCAGATTGCCGACGGCGAAAACGGCGGCGTGATGATGAATGAGTTCCCACAGAAGTTCAAGGAAGTGGTCCGCCAGGCTGCCGGTTCGGATTCCCCGCTGATGAACGTTTCCGAATACCTCGACAAGCTCTTTGCGATGGGTATCAAGGTGTCCGACTTGCCTGTCGTCCAGCCCGTCCATCAAAAGAAAATCTGGGACCGCATCGACAAGAAGCCGACCCCGAAAAAAGTCGAAAAAGTCATCGAAGAATTGAAGAAGGAAGACGGCCAGTTCCATATGGATGGTGGTAGCTGGACGGACAATATTTCCTGGGTCAAGGGCTACGACAATGTCCTCGGGCCGATGGAGGAAGCCAGTTCCGCCTTCCACGAAAAGGTGCTCAAGCCCGGCATGCCAACGGACGAAAAGCGCTACCGCAACGCGCTCTTTCACCTGATGAGTTCGCAAACGAGCTGCTACCGGTATTGGGGGCAGGGCGAGTGGACCGACTTCGGCCGCGAAATCTGCCGCCGCGTCGTGGACATCGTGCAGCACGATTACTAATCGCGTGGAAGGCAACCACGCGTTTGTTGACAGATCCCACATTATAAGAACACGAAGCATTTTCTTTTAACCCACACCCCGTAACGCCCCATGCCGATCCATCACGCACTCGTCCTGAACCTGCATCAGCCGCCTTCGAATCTCGACGAGCTGCTCGAAAACAATCCGTGGGAGGCGAAGGAAATCCTGGAGTCGATGGACCGGATGCCGCGCGCGTTGTGGGGGTTTGAAGACCTTGCGCGTGTGCACTTGTCGGTGTCGGGGACGCTGATGGAAACGCTCGCCAGCCCGGAGTTTCAAGAGCGCGTTTACGGCACGGTGAAAGTCGGTGATCTGCTGTGGCATTTGCAGAACACTCGCATTTTCGAGATACTGGGCACGGGGTATTATCACCCGGTGTTGCCGCTGACGCCGCGTGCGGATTGGAACGAGCAACTCAAGCGTTGGCGTGGCGTGGCGCAGCACATTTTCTGGCGGGACAACTTCAGCGGCTTCTGGCCGCCGGAGATGGGATTCACCATGGAGATGATCCCGCTGCTCAAGCGCATGGGCTATCGCTACGTGATCGTGGACGACGTTTACATGGAGCCCGTTGAAGGCAAGATGGAGTGGCAGGAGCTGCGTTATCGTCCCCATGTGGCCGAGTTCGAGGGAGAGGAAATCATTGTCATCCCGCGCGACCGCGACCTCTCCAATGCGCAGGAAGCTGGCATGGACCCGGGCTGGTTTGACCACGAATTGAAGGAGCGCACGAAGTTCTGCGACTTTACGCCGTTGGTCACGACCTGCAGCGATGGCGACAACGGTGGCTGGTTCCGCAACGCCTCGCCTAAGGCCAATTTCTGGCACGTGTTTTATCAGCCATTTCTGGAGCGTTGTCGTTTGCTGGGCGAGTTGAAGCCCACTTTCATCGGCGACTTTATTGACGAGTTTGGCGTGGGCAGCAAAGTAAAGGTCAACACCGGGGCCTGGAATACCGAGGATCACTACGGCAATGACTTCCTGCAGTGGACTGGTTCGCAAACGCAAAAGGACGGCTGGGCACGGCTCAATGAAGTTTCGGCCGAATTGCATGAACGCTTTGCCCGTCGCCACAACAGCAACCCGCGCAACCCGGAGCACGTGGACTACCACCTTGGCGAGGCGCACTGGCATTTGCTCCGCGCGGAAACGAGCTGCAACTTCTACTGGGGCGAGGCATGGGTTGCCCGGGCGCACGCCGATCTGGACGCCGCTTGTGCGGAAATCGCCACGGCGGAGCGCGGTTTCTGAGATTTACCCGGCCGCCGGTTTGCGCTTTCCCCGGAAGGGATTATCCGTTCCAATGTGAACATGCCCTCGGACACGGAAAACCTCGAAAAACTGATTACCGGCATTGCCAAGCAGGCGCGTTTGGCGTCGCTGGAGCTGGCCACGCTGGACACTGCCGCGAAGAACCGCGCGCTTGAAGTCCTCGCGGATCGCATCGTGGCGGCCACGGATGAACTCCTCGCCGAAAATGCGAAGGACCTCGCCGCGGCGGAAGCATTGGAGCTGTCCAAGCCAATGGTCGAGCGGTTGACCTTTACGCCTGAGCGTATTCAGAAAATGGCCGACGGCGTGCGCGAGGTCGCGGCACTGCCCGACCCCGTGGGCGAAGAGCTTGAGCAAATCGAGCGCCCCAATGGACTGGATATCCGCAAGGTGCGCGTGCCGATTGGTGTCGTGGGCATTATCTACGAATCGCGTCCCAATGTGACGATCGACTGCGCGGTGCTCTGTCTCAAGAGCGGCAATGCCGCAATTTTGCGCGGTGGCAAAGAGGCCTTTCACACCAACATGGCCTTAGCGAAAATTTTGTCCGAAGCCTTGTTCGAGGCGGATATCAACCCGCATGCCGTGCAGCTAATCCCCACTATTGACCGCTGGGCATTGACCGAGCTGCTCAAGCTCGACAAATACGTCCACTGCATCATCCCGCGCGGCGGCGAAAGCCTGATTCGCTTTGTGGCCGAGAACAGCCGCATTCCGGTCATCAAGCATTTTACCGGTGTGTGCTCGATCTATGTCGATGCCGAGTGCGACGCCGAGCTAGCGGAAAAAATCGTGATCAACGCCAAGACGCAACGCGTCAGCGTCTGCAACACGATCGAAAATCTGTTCATCCACCGCGAAGCTGCTCCGGATATGTTGCCGCGCCTTGCTCGTGCGCTGGAGGATAAGAAAGTCGAACTTCGGGTGGATTCAACTGCGGCCAAGCTGTTGGAAAAAATCAACGCCGGTGGCATTGCGCACGGTGCGCCGTCCATCGAATTCAATATCGCGACCGAAGAAGATTTTTACACGGAGTACCTCGACTACATTATCGCGGTGAAGCTCGTGGATTCGGTCGATGAAGCCATTGCTGACATCAATCTTTACGGTAGCGCGCATTCCGACGGCATCGTCACGACCAACGAGGCGACCGCGAAGCGCTTCCTGCAAGGTGTCGATTCGGCCACGGTTTATTGGAATGCGAGCACGCGTTTCACCGACGGTTACGAGTTTGGGCTGGGTGCGGAAATCGGCATTTCCACCGACCGCCTGCACGCCCGTGGTCCGATGGGGCTGCGTGAGCTTTGCACTTACAAATACCTCGTTTT
>JBNNDZ010000126.1:0-9459 GCA_050285865.1 Puniceicoccales bacterium | reverse complement strand
GAATTGGACTACGAGTTAATGCTACAGGCGGGGTATCGAATCCCTGACGACCTTGGTTTTTCCATGCTTGGTTGGAAAAGCTATCGGCCTTATTCACCGATGAAGATATCAGGCTTCAACACAAAGCCGGAGCTGCTAGCGGAAAGCGCGGTTAGTTTTCTGGCCTCGCAAATTCACGAGCATGCCTATGGCCTGCCAGGCTTGCCCAAGACTTTAATGATCCAGGGGGAGTATCATGAGGGCCAGACGTTACGCAGTATGAGTAAATAATCAACGGTGGAAGTGCCGTTGGCTATTGGGGAAGCGTCCATTGACGGATGTCGCTGGTCAATTCATCCATTGATAACGCTTCAACATGTCCATCGTAGTATAGCACAGTTGCGAGGTCGTTATACCGATACGCAACTGCGCTGTTCATCGTGACCTCCTCACCCTCGTATTTGTTGGCACCGTGGAATGAGACGATCCAGTCGAGCGCATCGGTCATGGCGATAGTTTTGCTGGGATCTGTAACCGCGTGCGCCCGAATCTGCCAGAGGTTGTTGGGGTTTGAATAGCCGGTAAAGCCCGTGATGTTCATTGCATAGGAGCGATCCGCCCGGCGATCCCCGTTACTGTCCAATACATCAGCGTTTGGTGATAGCAAGTCCTGCGGCCAACTGCCATCTTCGAGGATCCCGAGATAGTCGCGATATTCAACGTTTTCTAGCCAGCGGGTTAACTTGCCTTCGCTATCTCGGGCGACAATCGGTACGTAAAGGCCGCTATGTTCGTTGGCGTAGAGCGCATTGGCGGAGTGTAGTTGCCGGATATTGCTAAAGCTTTTTCCCAATGAGACTTTATCGCGCACCGCCCCGACCGCGGGAATTAATATTGCAGCGATAATGGCGATGATGGCAATCACGACAAGAACCTCAGTCA
This sequence comes from Puniceicoccales bacterium, assembly GCA_050285865.1. Classification (GTDB taxonomy): domain Bacteria; phylum Verrucomicrobiota; class Verrucomicrobiia; order Opitutales; family Cerasicoccaceae; genus Cerasicoccus. The sequence continues at coordinate 8,538 of JBNNDZ010000126.1, read as the reverse complement.
GGGTGAATCCAGAAGCTGCTTTCGAATTCCAAATGGGACATCGGGGTAAGGGGCGTTTATGCATAGCGAAATATTGTAAGTTTATCTCATAGAGCGCAAAAGTAATTATTTTCAAACATTTGAACAGACAGTCTTTAGGTGACTTTCAAGCGGGAGGGGTGGACTCAAGCGAAAGTTCGTTTTATTGGTTTCAAATGTTTGAATACGAAACCCATTGCGATGGCTAATGGATTGCCTCATGTTTGTAAGCAGCATACAAGTTCTCCTCTGAAACACTAATAAAACCATGATAACGAAAACACCCCATACTTCACTTGCCCTGATAGCTTCTGCAGTCTTGACCCTGGCTGGCGCGCCGATTTCGAATGCGGCTCCTTTGATTGATTACGGTCCAAGTGCCGGATATGTTTCCGGGGACACAAGTTTTGCGCGTACTGCGGGCAGCACTGGCACAGGCCCGTTTATCTTCCGCAGAAGTTTCAGCGATTCGAGTGCGGATCCATTGAGCCCAACTAGTTCATATAGCGGGCCGACCTTTTACGGTGGCTATCAATTTATTACCAGCACGATCGATCAGGGCTTTAGTCGTCAACAGATCCGTAACAATTCAGGCCCGAGTGCTACTGACCTGATTTACCTGCAGTCGTATAACAGCGGGGGGTGGTTGAATAGTGATTTGTCGCTCGCGGGGGTATACCTCTTCAAACAAGAAGATTTTGCCAGTGGCCTAAATGTGGGGTCGGTGCAACTGGATGGTTTGGCGATGGATACGACTGGATTCATCAACGCTGATGGTAGCGCTGGTGATTTTGATGGCCGGTTCCTTGTGCAGATCGGTAATGGGAATTATTACTTGTCGCAGACCACCTTTAATTTGAACCAGAACAGTGGTAGCTTTTCCCTGAATGGTACTGCGCTTGAGGATGAATTATGGGCAGTTTATAATCCGGCCACGAGTTTGAATTTCGACTCAGGCTCATCCATTTTCGGCTCGCTTTCGCTAACCAATGTAACTGCCGTTGGACTATATTTCGAGAATGATGCTTGGGCGGGGACGGGTGCATCCGGAACTGCTTACGGTTTAGGGATTCAATCCTTTTCTGCTACCGGCAGCAGCATTCCAGAGCCCGCAACAACCTCGCTAATGATTGGCGTTGGCGGATTGCTGCTTTTAGGTCTGCGCCGCAGGTGCGTGCCCACGGCGACTAAAGCCGACCGTGCATAGCTTATACTGGAATTGACGATCTAGCACTTAATTTAGGCGGCATGCCCTGGTTTGCTCTGGGCATGCCGCTTAATATACACTTTTTGGCATGAAGTATCTAAGCGCCCGAATATGGGTTGGGTTTGCACTGTTGGCATTGCTCGTTGCTTGTCAGGACAAAAACTCGGTGGATTTGAAATCGGACCAGAATCAACAGCCATGGGATAGTGCGCCCGATGGCAGTTGGCAAAGCGAGTTGTATTCAGAGGGCTGGGATCCACTCCCATCGCGCTTGTTCGAGTCTGAAAAACTGATACAGGATTTCTCTTATGCTGGTTATGCGAATGGCGAGCGGCCAATACCCTCAAGTGGCGATACGAGAAAAATCAATGTTCTTGATTACGGTGCCGACCCCTCGGGGCAAGAGGACAGCACTTCGGCAATCCAGCAAGCGATCAACCAGGCCGCTGCGCAAAATGAAATGGTTACGGTATACATGCCGGAGGGCGTTTACCGGATATCTCCGCCGAGGGAAAAATCCTCTGTGCTCGTTATCCGCAAGGGAAATATTGTGCTGCAAGGCGCAGGTGTCGGGAAAACAAAATTGCTCAATACCAGCTATCAAATGCGCGGTCAGAGCATCATATATGTGACAGCTGGGAGTGACGCATCATGGCGGAACGAGGAAGTCCCTGCTACGCCCATCGCAAAGGACCTTTTGTCGCCTACTTTGAACATCCCAGTAGAGCAAAGCGAGGGCTTTGAAGTTGGGGATAGTATCATCATTCGGGCTGACCCAACGCCGCAATGGCTGGAAGACCATCGTGAACCTGAATGGACTGGATATGAGGATAAGGTGGGCAGCATCCTTTATCAGCGTCGTATCAAGTCGATTGATCGCGATAACAACATACTCACGATTAATGCGCCGACTCGCTATGCGCTAAAGCGTAGTTACAAGGCTCGTGTCTATAAAAAAACCGGCATGTTGGAAGAAGTCGGATTGCAGGATTTCTCCATTGGAAACCTCGAGCATCCGGGAAAAGATGGTTGGGGCAACCTGGATTTTGTGGCACCAAACACCGACTATGGAAAACGCGTGGTGGAGGCATATCAAATGTCTGATGATTACGCAAACAAACCCAAGAGCGCGGCGGATGTCCATTTCTCATATGCGATCTCGATGTTCGGCGTCAATAATGGCTGGATTCGCAATGTTGATAGCTATCACCCGAATGAGAATGAAAGCTCGGTCGAGCTGCTGTCCAATGGCATACGGCTAAAAGAATGCGCAAATGTGACTATCGCTAATTGTGTCATGCGTTATCCACAATACGGAGGAGGCGGCGGTAATGGTTACATGTTCCGGATCGATAATTGCAATGAGTGTTTGATTGAAAACTGCACGGCCGCCTATGCTCGGCATGGCTACTCCATCAGTGGTATGGCGTCATCGGGCAATGTGCTCCTTGAGTGCCAGGATATCGAAACCGGGCGGCAGGTAGCCGGTACAGGTACGACTTGGGGGAAGGGGAGCGATCATCATATGTTCTTTAGTCACTCGAACCTGTTGGATAACTGCGTTGCTGAAAACAGCTGGTTTGAAGCACGTGATCGCTATTTCGATAAAATGTCCAAACCCAAGCACAATACCACTTCAGCGCATACAGTGTTTTGGAATACCGAAGGTCGTTCTGGCCGGGACCGGCCTTACGTTGTCTGGAGCATGCAGGGTAAATACGGTTATGTTATCGGCACACGTGGTAAAGTGACGGATGTTCGAATTGATGGGGATTATCCTGAGCGAACAGCTGTAAGTGATCCAGTGGACCATGTTGAAGGAATTGGGATGGGAGAGACGCTTTACCCGCAATCGCTTTATCGCCACCAGCTTGCAAGCCGGACTGCTCAGGGCACGCCTTGACAAGCGAAGGTGAGTGAGCGCGTTCGTATACCAGATGCTGACCGAATACCGCCCGGTCAGAAAGCTGCCTTCAGCTTCGGACACGGTGCAGATTGTTTGTCCGCATGACTGCTGATCGGCGAATTTAAAGAAAAGTGCTCTAAGTGGTTTTGCGCAACTTTTGAGACACAGAATATGGCCGTGGTTGGTAGCATGCGTTGGATGTATGTCGTGTTGCCATTATGTTTTGGGAATCGCCTATATCTTTCTGGCCTATTACAATCTTGATCGTAAGCGCATAGAAGGCATTCGCTCGGAGCTCCAGAGTGCGCGTGGTACTGTATAATGCGGTGCCTGTGCCTCTTTTTCGGGCTTTTTGAAGTCTCCAGTTAGCGTCCATTTGCCGCGATTGATGGTGAGCATTGAGCCATGGACGTAAGCAGGAATCTCATAGGTTTTACTACTTATCGATTGTTTTAATTGTGGGGATCGGTGTCCGCACGGACATTATTCAAGTGTTTGAACGTTATGCGCATTGAAGTGTGGCGAGAAAACGATATCGGATTATTTATACCTCTCTCATTACTCCATAACCCCATACCCTTATGACTATGTTTAGTGCCCTACGCATTGGTGCGTTTGTTGTTTTGTATTCCGTCTGGGCGATTTCAGCTCAATGCGTTCCCAATAACTACGATGCTTTCGAAAGTTCTACCACTCATGCTAGCGCGACTATTGATTTCGGGGATCAGGCGATCAGCGTGTCCACGGGTGCCCCTTATGTGTTCAGACGTGCTTTCAGCACTCAGGATTCGCTTAGTCCCGATTCCGGTTATAGTGGTCCGACGTTCTATGGTGGCTATCAGTTCTCGAGCTCGACGATTGATGCCGGTTTTAACCGTGAAGAGGTGCGTGATGATTTTTGGCCGAGCAACACGGACCAAATTTTCCTGCAAGCCTACAATAGTAGCGGTTGGTCGGGTAGCACGCTGTCCCTGCATGGCTGCTTCCTTTTCTTGCACGAAGACTACCAAAACGCCCTGGCTCCTATCGGTGCTGAATTGGACGAGATTAGCGTGTCATGGGGCAGTTATGGTCATGCGGCCAGCGGCGGCTCACCTTTTGACGCCAAAGGTCGATTGCTTATTCAGCGGGGTAATAAATACTACGTTTCTCAAACCACCTTTTCCCTTATCACCAGCGGTGCCTACACCTTGGATGGAACCTCGCTCGAGAATGAAGAGTGGGCTCTGTACGATCCTGCGAACAATTTGAACTTCAACCAAGGCAGTGCAGAGTTCGAATCCAATGACAGCAATGGCGTTCCAATCATTCAGGGTGTTACTGGATTGGGCGTCTATTTCGAAGACGATGATTGGAGTGGTGCAACGAGCGCTACTCCGTTTGGATTTGGCCTTTGCGGTTTAAGCGCAGCCGACGACTCCTGGTGTCATGAGCTCTACGACAGTGATTGGAGCCCTATCGAGTATTCCTGGTTTAACTACAACAACCAAATCATGCAGGACTTCTCCTATGCGGGCTACCGCAACGGCGAACAGGAACTTCCCGAAGAACCGTACGCCGGACCTCTAGTAGATGTGATCGAAGACCATAACGCGGTGAACGATGGTTTTACGGATTGTACCGCGGCGATTCAAAGCGCCATCGACTCACTCGGCTCTGGCGGTGGTGTGGTTTATTTGCCCGAGGGCACTTATTTGGTTTCACCACAAACGAATGCGAATTACTGCCTGAGGATTAAAAAAAGCAACATCATCCTGAGGGGCGCTGGCCCAGACAAAACCAAGATCGTCACCAATGCGAGCGATATGAAAGGGAAACGGGTAATTTACGCCTTTAGTAATAAAACAATCGGTAACGAGGATGTGGCCCGTTGGAATGTTGTTGGTGGCGAAGACAAGGTGTTGCTATCCGATGATGTGATGAACCCCTCGAAAGTAATTCCCGTGGTAGACGCTAGCAAGTTTGCTGCGGGTGATCGTATTATCATCCGCATGGATCCCACGGAGGATTGGGTCGAAGGACATGGGGAGGAGAGCAACTGGGGAGGTAGCAACCTGAGTAAAATCGGAGAAATAATGTATCTACGAACTGTTGAGAGCGTCAACAACTTCACCAATAAAATTACGGTTAATATTCCAATTCGTTATTACTTGAAGGAGCGGGATGCGCCTTACGTCTACAAGAAAAAGTTCTTGATTGAAGGAGTTGGCATTGAAGATTTGAGCATCGGCAATAAGCAGCGCACCGGAAGCGGGTGGGATACGAATGACTACGATGTTGGTGGCACGAACGCCTCCAAAGTTCACGGTTCATACGCGATAGAAATGCTGGGCGTCGTCAATGGTTGGATCCGTAACGTAAACAGTTTCAATATGGATAGCACTGGTGTGAGCGGCGGTGAGGTCAACCCCCACATCGGATCCAATGGTATCCGGCTTAAAGAGTGCAGCGCCATTACCGTGAGAGACTGCCATTTTCAGCGTCCACAATATGGTGGCGGTGGCGGCAATGGCTACATGTTCCGTTTGGATAATAGCAACGAGTGCCTCCTCTATAAGTGCACGGCGGAATACTCCCGACATGGCTACTCCATTACGGGAATGGCATCCTCCGGCAATGTCTTGCTCGAATGCACGGACATCGATACCGGCCATCAGATTGGAAAACTTACGAGCGCCAATTACGCATATGGAGACAACAAAACGACAGGTAAGGGCAGCGATCACCACATGTGGTTCAGCCATTCGAATCTCTTCGATAATTGTACCGCTATTAATAGTTGGTTCGAAGCGCGTGATCGATGGTATCCGGACTTGGATGGATCACCAAATCACGGCGTCACTTCAGCGCACACGGTCTTTTGGAATAATGAGTGCCAGAGCAATTCATTCGGTAACTATGGCATTTGGAGTCAGCAGTTCGGATATGGCTACGTTATTGGCACTCGGGGAGCCCAACCAAACGTAGAGACTGAACGGGATATACCACAGGCATGGTATGATGACCCTGAATACGATGGCCTTGAGCCTTTAATGGATGCGCGAGCTGCGATATTCAATCCTGAGGACGTCGTTGCCGGGGAAGGGCAAGGTGATACCCTATATCCGTATTCGTTGTATTGGGATCAACTGCGCCGCCGGTTAGCCGGTAATCCCTGAGTTGGCGCTTTGGGCAGTTCATTTGTAGTGTCCGGTGATCGTCCCTCTTCCTACATTCGCCGTGGCGTGATAGAGTGTGCGGATGTATGTTGAGATCGTGGACACGGGTACAGTCGTGGGCGTCGGGTTGAGAGTGGCGAGGAGCGCGAGCGTTTGCTTGAGGCCTGATGCCAGCGGGTTGAAGCAGAAGGCTTTTGGGCATTTGCCGAACTCGCTAAATTCGATGTACAGAAAAACTCACTCCGTTCAGCGGTCTTGTATTATATCCAAAGCTACAAGGACGCAGGTGAAACGCGCTTGGTGTCCGAGGTGATTGCCGACTGGTTTGCTGCGAAAAAGAAACAATTAGCTCCTCTATCGTATGCGCCTATACGTAGTCGGCTTGAGCAGTTCAAAAGCAAATTTACCGGCAAATTTGGTGAGGTTACCGGTGATGATTTGGTAGAATTTATAGAAAGCTAGTCAGTGGGGATGCGCAAAAAATGGTTGGTTCACTTGGGCCAGCTTTATAATCATGTTTACGACCCTTCTAACCCCAATCGAGGATTGAACCATAAAGCTACCACCAATGTCGGAAGGTACTGTTATGATTGATAGCAGGCTTGCTGTGGTCTTTGAATCTGCTGCGCAGAAATATCGAAGTGGCGGAAAAATGCCGTTAAGCCACGTCCAATACATCGATCCTAGAAACATTTTAGGAGGTCTCGATGACTAAGGTGATTGTTATTAGTAACGTGGCTTACTACAGGGTCATGCATAGTGAGCGAAGTTGGCTGTCTGTCTCTCACCATTTTAGCGTGACTCAATTAGGGTCAACGGACATTCAGCTTAGCCACAGGATGCAGTATGCGAGATAGATGGATGCTAATTAGTTTGCGTCGTTGTGGTCGAAGCGTATGGCGATTTATCTGTTTTTGCTTTAGTTTATCTAAGATCCGATCGATGAGGTTGCGTTCTTTGTATCGTTTCTTATCGTGATGGATTTTGACTTTCTGTTTTGGCGAGTTGGGATGACAGCAATTATTTTCGACTTCATTGATAAGGTGCGGTTGACCGTGTCCATTTAAACTGAGCGGCTTGCCAAGTTAGTCTGGGCCTTTTAGAAAGGACTCAGAAACATGAAAGGCAAGAGATACAGCACCGAACAGAAGATCCGCCTATTGCGAGCCACCGAATGCAGTGCAAGCGATCACCGATGTCTACCGTGAGGCAGGCATTTCCGAGCAGAGTTTCCACCGCTGGAAGCGCGAGCATGGCATGCTGGAGATCGATCAGCCCAACCAACTGAAGGAGTTGCAAAAGGAGAACGCCCGTCTTAAACGCATGCTGGCCGACGAGATACTGGGCAAGGAACTGCTGAAGGAGACGCTCGAAAAAAATGGTAAGCCCTGCACACAACGCGAGCTGGCGCAGCGGCTGGTGTCGCAGGGCAGATGTTCGGCGCGTGCGGCGTGCCGTCACTTGGGGCTGCACCGCTCAACCTTTGGCTACCGCCCGAAAGAGCCCACGCCCTGGCTGGCCAAGCTGCGCGGAGCCATCCGTTGCAAGAGCGAAGCGCACCCGGAACTGGACTACCCGAAGATCACCCGGCTGCTCAAGCGCGATGGCTGGGAGGTAGGCAAACGCCTGGTGCAGCGCCTGCGTCAGGAGATGGGCCTGCGGCGTCCGGCCAAGAAGCCGCGTCGCCGACGGGCGGGCATCGCCACTGGCCTGCCGACTCAAGCCATGCGTCAGAACCACGTCTGGACATGCGACTTCGTGGCCGATCGGACCGCCAAGGGCGGCCCCATTCGTATGCTCACTGTGCTGGACGAGTTTACCCGGGAGTGCCTATGCATCCACGTTGACCGTCGCATCAACGCGGCCAAGGTGCGAGCCATCATGAGTGATCTGATTAGCGCCTACGGCAGCCCTGGATACATCCGCAGCGACAACGGCTCGGAGTTTATTGAAAAGAGCCTGCGCGGCTGGTATGCCCACGAAGGCATCAAGACGCTTTATATCGACCCCAGCAGTCCCTGGCAGAACGGTTACATCGAATCGTTCAACGGCAGACTCCGTGACGAGTGCCTCAACCGCGAACTGTTTTATACACTCACCGAGGCCCGCGTGGTCATCGGAAACTGGCGTTGGAAGTATAACTACATCCGCCCGCACCGTTCCCTCGGACTGCTCACGCCGCTTGAGTTTGCCGTCCAAGAATTGCCTCCAGAAACCTGCGGAATTAATATCCAAGGCATGGGCTCCAC
>JBNNDZ010000125.1:0-9369 GCA_050285865.1 Puniceicoccales bacterium | reverse complement strand
AACGATTCAGGATCCCGCTTGCTGCGCCAAAACATTCCCGAATTTCTTCGAGGTGCTTGAGGCGCTGCGCAGCTAGGTCAGTTCCCCAGTGCTCGGGGGCTTCTGAACTAGGAATCTTGTCAGCGGAATTCTCTGCATAATTAAGCCCAAGGGGCTTGGACAACGTAGCGATGGGTGAAACCCATCGCTAGGATTGATTGTTTCATGCCCAAGGCTGGAGGCCTTGTTCAACTTACTTGCGCAACATCAATTTGACCAAGCCTTACAGGCTTGATTAAGAAGCCCATACGAGGGGCTTCACCCCTCGCTACGTTGAGACAGCCTTTCAGGTTGAGAGTAATGAATGAACTTCGCTGACGCTTCTTCTGACTCTGCTACAGGTTGCTTATTAAGCTGTTTGCCTCGCGTCTTCCGTGACATGGGTCGGTGACTGCTGGTCTGGATGCGGGCTCCCACCCCTCGTCCGTTTAAGCCCTGGAACGCTTTGCATTGCTTAAGCCTGAAGCCGCTGCGTCAGATTATATCTCACAAAAGCACAGAGGCACAAAGGAAATTACCTTCGAGTCTTCGCGCCTTTGCGAGAGACAAAAACATCGTAATGGCTCACTGCCTCGGCAATGCAAGTGTGCGCTCGTCAGAACGGGCCCAGCAACACGCTAACCGCCAGATCGCGCCAGCATTTCGCGCTAAGGCGGATGCGAATCGAGATGTTCTAATGTATGTTCACTGCAAATTGGCATGCTCATACTTATACATTAAGCAGGTGCAGTGAACAAGATTAAAGTGAACGAAAAGTCACATCATTGACGAAGTACCGCTCTTCGTTGGATTGGATAGGTGGAGCCCGGTGTCGCCTCGGGCTTGCGTTGGCTAAGGCGGACGACACAGCCCGCCAGGTGCAGCTCACTCCAGCTCAAAGAATCAAAGCAATTGGGCTGACGAGTGAACCTTCCAGAGCGCTAAGCGGTAGCGGCCCCCTTCTATATATGTATAGATCGCGCTAGCCCTTCCGCAGTCCGACGAGGTACTCGCGGTTGCCTTCGCCGCCGCTGACCGGACACTCCATCTGACCGGTTATGGTCGCGTCGGGCAGTTCGCGGGCACTGGCGAGAACTGATTCCAGCGCAGCAAGGCGGTCGACTTCGTCCCGGATGACGCCCCGGCCCCGGTCGACGGCTTCCCGGGCGGCCTCGAATTGCGGCTTCACCAGCAGGACGAGTTGGCCGCCGGGGGCGACGCGGTTCCAGATCGGCGTCAGCACTTTCGTCAGCGAGATAAAGGACAGGTCCGCGACAACGAGCGGATAGTCGGAGTAGGGGAGCTTGGTTTCGTCGAGCGCCTTCGCGTTGATGCCTTCTTTATAATAGATACGGTCTTCGTCGACCAGCCGGGGGTGGAGTTGTCCGTGGCCGACATCGATCCCGGTCACGTGCTCCGCGCCGCGCTGGAGCAGGCAATCGATGAAGCCGCCGGTGGAGGCTCCGATGTCCAGCGCGTGCCAACCGGTGATGTCCAACGGGAACTGCGTGAACCACGCCTCCAGCTTTTCGCCCCCCTGGGAGACAAAGCGGAGCGGTTCGCTGACGCATAGCTCGACGTTATCCGGGACTTTCTGACTGGGTTTGGCGACTGGTGAGCCGTCCGCAAGCGTCACTTTGCCGGTGCGGATGAGCCGTTGTGCCGCGGTACGGGAGTCCGCCTTGCCTTGAGCAAGGAGTAATTCGTCGGCCCGGGTGGGGCGCGGTGGTGGGGCGTCGTGGGACATGTCTGATGAGTGATTTGCCATTTTTGGCGAGTTATTCAGACTTATTACCAGGTTATTCACAAAAATCAGCCGGTAAATTTGCCAAAATCGTTACGGATTAGTGGGTTGCGTGGAGAAAATCGTTGACAGGTGGGGCGTTGTGGGGTGATTTGGGGGAAAGTGGAGCTAAAGAATCCAGCGCGCTATCCATGATCGATTTCAACCAGGGCCTATACGCAGGTGAGTTCCGGCATAATCTGGACTCCAAGCGGAGGCTCACGGTCCCATCGAAGTGGCGTAGCACAGGTGACGAGGCTCAGACCTTCCTTGCTTTCCCCGATCCAGCCGGCTGCGTAACGGTTTATCCGCCGCAAATGGTCAACCAGCTGAAAGAGAAAATTTCCTCGATCAGCATTGGGGACAAGGTCGGCCGCCGCGCCATCACCAAGCTGCTTTCCTCCGCTGACAGCTTCTCCTTCGACAAGAGTGGCCGCATCAACATCAACGACCGTCTCTTCCAGCACGCTGGAATCGAGAAAGAGGTCGTGTTGGCGGGCACGGTCAACTTCTTCCAACTCTGGTCGCCGGATCGCTACGAACAGTACATCAACGGCGAAGACGAGGACGACGGCGATCTCGCCGACATCCTCGCCGGACTTGGCTTCTAAAATTTAACCGAACATCAACATGAAAATCAGCAAACAACTCTACAATGCCGGAGTGCTGGGACGCCAACGCTCGGGGCCGACGGATTGGGAATTCGATTCCCCACGCCGTCCCCTCGCGCGCCAAGACCTCGCGTTCCTCAACGGGGTAACCCGCGAGGAGACGTCGACCAAGGTCTCGGCCCGGGGCTGGCGAGTTCTGGCCCATGTGCTTCACCTTCGCTAATGGCTTTTTGGCTCTGCTGCTAACCCGCATGAGTGGTCACTTACCTGTCCTGTTGCGCGAAGTGCTCGACTGTTTCGCGCCGGTCGGGAAGGGGACCTACCTTGACGGCACTTTCGGCGGCGGCGGCCACACCAGCGCCATTCTCGAAGCCAGTGAAGAAGCCCAGGTCGTCGGGCTCGACTGCGACCCGGCTGCGCAAGAGCGCGCCGAACGCCTCCGGGAGCGTTATCCCGATCGCTTTTCGTTCTTTGATCTTAATTTTCGCAACCTAGACAAACTGACGCAAACGGGTTTCGCCGGGGTCTTGCTGGACCTCGGCGTTTCCTCGTTTCAACTGGACCAGTTTGAGCGGGGCTTTTCCTTCCGAGAGGACGCGCCCGCCGACATGCGTTTGGACCCGCGCAAGGGACAATCCGCCGCCGAGTTCCTCGAAACGGCTGACCGGGAAGACCTCGTGCGCGCCATCCGCAATTTCGGCGAGGAAATGAAATGGCGACGCGTAGTCGACGCCATTGAGCGCGCCCGCGGCACCGGTAAGCTGCAATCCACCGCCTCACTGGCGGCCCTCATCGCGGAAGCGGTAGGCCCCCAGCGGCGCGGCGAACGCATCCACCCGGCCACGAAGTCTTTCCAGGGTATCCGCATCGCCGTGAACGACGAACTCGCCGTGATCGACGAGGCGCTGCCGAAAGCATTCGACGCGCTCGCCCCCGGCGGCGTGTTGGCCGTGATTGCTTTCCACTCGCTGGAAGACCGCCCGGTAAAGCGATTCTTCAATCGCCTGACGGGGCGCCCCGAGCACGGCCGCGACAACCGCCCGCAAGATGAGCGGACGCAACTCGCGGAACGGCTCACCCGCAAACCGATCATTGCCGATGAGGCAGAGATCGCCCGCAACCCGCGCAGCCGTTCGGCCAAGCTTCGGGCCGTGCGAAAGCTGCCTCTCTTGTCCTGCTGATGCAATGAACACGTCAGATTATATCTGGAACATGCTCAAGCGCCGCCCAACGACACAACTTGCTGCCCGCCGACTCCGCCGGGCCGCATTGCGTCGCACGGTTGCTTTGCCCGCCACCCGGCGGGACCGCCGTTAACCTTTCGTCATTCACCTTAAACTCCTTTTCGCCATGACGCACTTCACACCCAACATCAAACTTTGCCGACTCACTGCATTCGCCTTGGGATTCTCCATCCTGGGCGTCGCCGCCGCGGGTGCCTTTGGCGTGGTCTGGTTGCGTCAGGATTCCGCCGCGCGCGCACAAGCCACGGCAAACCTCGAACAGGAGATTAAGCACGCCGAACGTCAGAACTCCGCGCTGGATGCCCGCATTGCCAAGGCCCACAGCCCGCAGTTTTTGGCTACCCGCGTGCCTGCGGACCTGCGTCCCACCAACGCGAATCAAATCGTGTGGATGCCACGGGCCCAACCGCTGACACCCACCGACTACACGGATCCGACCTTGCCCGCGGCTACCAAGCCGCTGCGTGCGCCGGACCCCGGTGCCGTGCCCGCACCCACCAACGCGCCGACCGCCGTCGCCGCCGCGGAGCCCTCCTACGAGGAGTCCCCGCGCCTCATCACTTTCGACCTTGCCTTGATCAATCAACAACGGAGCTCCGGAGCTAACACTCCGTAGCCCATCACTCAATGAACCGCGCCTACGTTTCGGGATTTAGATTTGCCTGCCTGACCATCGCCATCTTTGCGTGTTTCACCGTCCTGCTCGGACGTCTGATTCACCTGCACTTGGTTGATGGCGAGAAGCTGGCACAAATCGTCGAGCAGAACCGGGAGCGTTTTCAGGAGATCGAGGCCCGCCGGGGTAACATCGTGGACCGCCAGGGCAACCTGCTCGCATCCACGCAGGCGGTTTACGAAATCGGGGTCGACCCGCAGGTCGTCAAGGAAGAGGACATGGAGCTTGTCCCGGAATTGGCCGCCTTGTTGGGGGCCAAGCCAGAGGAGGTCTGGGAAAAATTTGAGCAGCGCCTGCGCACGGTCAATGGTTCGCAAGGGCCCGAAATCCGCGATGTGCGCTGGGCCGAATTAGCCGATGCGGTCGACGAGCCGACCTACGAAGCCGTCAAGGCACTGGGCATTCGCGCCGTTTACGGTAACCGCAAATACGAGCGTGTTTACCCGGCGCAAGCACTGGCCGCGCACATCCTGGGCTTTGTCAACAAGGAGGCCGACCCGGTTTCCGGAGTGGAGCGTTTTTGCGATTTCTACCTCGCCGGGCAGGACGGCTGGCGCAAGTCCGAGAGTGATGGTCGCCGCCGAGAGCTTGCGCAATTCCGTTCGCGCGAAGTAGAGCCCCGCGCTGGTTTGAACGTCGAACTGACGCTGGACATGAACATCCAGCACATGGTCGAGCAGGAAGTCGCGGCGCTCGTTGCCGAATATGATCCGCAAGGCGTGGCTGTCATCGTCAGCGAAGTGGCCACCGGCCAAATCCTTGCCCTGGCCAATTACCCGAGCTTTGACCCGAACGAGTTCTGGCGCTACCCGGTGGATACCCACCGCAACCGCGCGCTGACGGATATTTATGAACCAGGTTCGACCTTCAAAATCGTGCCCGCCGCCGGTGCGCTGAATGAAGAACTCGTGGAGATCGACGATATATTCGACTGCTCGTTGCCAACCATCGAACACCGTGGCCGCACCTTGCGTCTGCCGGCGGACTCCCACCCTTTGGGCGAGTTGACCGTCGAAGAAATCGTCATCAAATCCAGCAACCGCGGCGCCGCCGTCCTCGGCACAATGCTGGGCGAAGATCGCCTTTACGACTACTCGCGTCGCTTCGGCTTTGGTGAGCCGACCGGTTTCCCGCTCGATTTGGAGGAAAACGGCATCCTCCACCGTGTGCGTGATTGGGACGGTTTGACAATTACCCGACTGCCGATGGGCCACGCCGTCAGCGCCACACCGATGCAGGTGCATTTCGCCATGAGCGCCGTCGCCAATGACGGAGTGCTAATGAAGCCGCAGATCTTGCGTTCGGTCTTCGACGACGCGGGCAATGCCATCGTACGCTTTTCGCCAGAGGCCCGCCGCCGCGTGATCTCGTCTTACACCGCCAACAAGGTCACCGATATGCTGGCTGAAGTGGTGGGCGTGGAAGGCACCGCCCGTCGGGCATTTATTGAAGATTACGGCGTCGCCGGGAAAACCGGAACGACGCAAAAGATCGTGAATGGTCGCTACTCCAACCGTCACCACGTAGGTTCTTTTGTGGGATTTTTTCCCAAGTCGGAACCACGCTTAGTGATTACGGTCGTGGTGGATGAGCCGAAACTTAAGGGCGTGGGTTACGGTGGCGTGGTCGCTGCGCCGGCCTTCCGCAAAATCGCAGAAAACTGCATTCAGTACCTCGGCATCCCGCCGGAACCCGAAAGCCCATTGGTGGCAATTACAGAGGAAATAAGATGATTGGCTTTGCTTGTTTGGAGAACGCACTGAGTTGGGGAATGGCAATGCGCACCGCGACAGCCGAAGGCGGAGGCGGAGCACCGGCTGGCCGTCGGACGCTGCGTTCGCTCGTGCACGGCATTGAGCAGGAGAAGTTCACCGGTAACGGCGACGTCCCGGTCACCTGCCTCATCACCGACAGCCGTCGGGTGGCACCTGGTGCCTTGTTTTTCGCCATCGAAGGTGCAAACACCAGTGGCTCGTTCTACGTCGAAGAAGCCATCGACCGCGGTGCCGTGGGCATCGTGGGGGAGCGCCCTCCCGGCCCCCGCATGAGCGTGCCATACTTGCAGGTCAAAGACGCCCGCGTTGCCTTGGCCGAAATCGCTGGCCGCTTCTTTGACCACCCGGACCGCGCATTGGATCTGGTCGGAGTCACTGGCACCAACGGCAAGACAACTGTCACCATGCTCACCCAGCATTTGTTGGCGGAAGCACCCGGCAAGGTTGGCCTCCTAGGCACGGTTCGTTACGACCTGGGTCGCCGCACCTTGCCGAGCTACAAAACGACGCCCGAGTCCGTCGACATCTTCTCGATGCTCGATCAAATGAAAATGGAGGGCTGCCACTCCGCGGTCCTCGAGGTTAGCTCGCATGCCATCGATCAGCAGCGCGTGCGCGGCGTCCGTTTTCCGGTCGTGGCGTTCCTGAATTTGACACAGGACCACATCGACTACCACCGCTCGATGGAGGAGTATTATGAAGTGAAGCGCCGCCTGTTCACCGGGGAGACCGGCAACATGCCAGAGGTCGCCGTTATCAATATCGATGATCCTTACGGCCAGCGTCTCGCCGACGAACTCGAGGGCAAGGTCCGCGTGATTACCTTTGGGGAAAAAGACGGTGCGGAGTTCCAGGCGCAGGAGGTTCATCTCTCGCCCACGGGCAGCACTTTCAAACTCGTCTGGCCCCACGGCGACGCCTATCTTACGACCGAACTCGCCGGTAAATACAACATCAGTAACTTGCTCGCGTCCTTGGCGATTGGGCAGGGTATGGGGCACGACGTGCAGGAACTCATTGCGCGCATTCCGAGCTTTCCCGGTGTGCCGGGGCGCATGGAGCGCATCGAGTGCGACCAACATTTTCCGGTTCTCGTGGACTATGCGCACACCGACGACGCGCTCCGCAACGCACTCACCATGCTCCGCGAAATCACTCCCGGACGCGTGCTCGTGGTCTTCGGCTGTGGCGGTAATCGCGACCGCGAGAAGCGCCCCCTGATGACCAAGGTTGCGCAGGAGCTTTCGGACTTCGCTTGGGCCACCGCGGACAATCCCCGTCGCGAAAAACTGAGTGCGATTTTCCAAGACATGGAGCGCGGTGTCATCGCCCGCGACCGCATTGCCTTCATCGACGATCGACGCCGCGCAATCAGCCTGGCACTCGACGAAGCACGCGAAGGCGATTGCGTGCTCATTGCCGGCAAGGGCCACGAAACCTACCAGGAATTCGCGGACACCGTTGCGCCGTTCGATGATCGCCAAGTCGCCCGCGAACTGTTAAATCTAAAGAAGCTTCGCCCGCAGCAATGATGCCGAACTTGCACAACACCAGCCTCCAGCTCCCCTCCACAAAAAGGAGGGCCGGCGTCGCCTTAACGTCGATGCCGGGGAGGTCATCGGTGTTCGCAGCACTGACTCAACTTTTTTCCTAAGCCGAATTCTCACCCGCAGTAATGCCCTGTTTTAATCCACAGACACTTGCTGATTGGACCACCGGAAAGTGGTCCGGGGCGGTGCCTGCGGACCGCATTCAAGGATTTTGTCACGACACCCGGCAACTACAGCCGGGCGACTGCTTTGTGGCCCTCAAGACCGGACAACGCGACGGCCATGATTTCCTCTAAGATGCCCGCCGGGCCGGAGCCGCCGCCGCCCTCGTAGCTGCGCCGCGCAAGGATGTCGCCCTGCCACAACTCGTTACGGAAGACCCCAAGCTCGCATTTCAGACAATCGCGCTCCAACACCGCCACACTTTTCCCGGGACGGTCGTAGGCGTGACCGGTAGTTGCGGCAAGACGTCGACCAAGGACCTCATCGCGCACCTGCTCGGCAAGCGCTGCCTGAAGACGCAAAAGAATTTGAACAACACGCTCGGGGTGCCGTTGACGCTTACCCGGCTTGACCCCGCCGAGCACGACTACGCGGTGGTCGAGGCGGGCATTAATGAGCCGGGCGAAATGTCCGTCCTCGGTGGCATGATTGCGCCCAACATCGCTTGCGTGACGATGATTGGCCCGGCGCATCTGGAAAAGCTTGGTAGCCTGGAAAACATCGCCCGGGAAAAAGCCGAACTCGCGCGCCACGCCGGTCCGGGCTCATCGCTGGTTTGCGCAAATGCCTGCCTGCGTTATGAGTCGTTTCATCACTTCGCCGGCGAGATATTCGCCATCTGCGCCGAGTGTGATGAGCACCCCGCACTTGATTACACCGAGTACCGTTGCTGCACGAAGTTCTTCCGCGAGGCCGATGGCTCGACCCGCGTGCAAGTACACTCTGCACCGCTGGCGGGACAGTTTCGCGTGCGTGCCAGCCTGACTGCTGGTATGGTTTCCAATGCTGTCATGGCCGCCGTCACCGCTATACTTTGCGGCGCAAAGTGGGAGGACGTGCAAGCGCGCTTGCTCGACTGGACCCCCGGTGCCGACCGTGGCTCAATCTATCGTCACGGCGAAAATTTTTACTACGTGGACTGCTACAACGCCAACCCTGCCTCGATGGACGACGCGCTCGAGACCTTTCAAACGCTCGCACCGGCTGAACTGCCGCGGCTATATGTGCTCGGTGGAATGAAAGAACTGGGCGAGTATTCCGAAGCTTTGCATCACAAAGTTGGTGCCGGCTTGCAACTGCGAGCTCAGGATCGCGCCGTATTAATTGGCGCTGAAGCGGACTATTATGCCGCCGGCTTGTGCGGTGCTGGCGCGAGTGCCAACCAACTCACCGAACACCCTGACACCACCTCCGCTATGGACGAGGTGGCAGACTTCTCCGGTGCGGTCTTCGTGAAGGGGAGCCGTGCCTACGCTTTGGAAAAATTATTGCCCACTGAAATCTTTCAAGCGCAGGAGGCCGCACCATGTTAACCTACCTCGCTGAGTATAAGGACATATTCGGACCGCTGCGTCTCTTCGAATTTTTGACCTTCCGCATGATGATGGCGGCGGCCACCGGTCTTGGCTTAGGCTTCATCGCGCGTAAAACCAACAGCTTTTCCTCTGCCTGCCTCCTGCCGTTCCGCCTCAACAGATTCCTTCAAATAC
>JBNNDZ010000124.1:0-12823 GCA_050285865.1 Puniceicoccales bacterium | reverse complement strand
GCTGACGACTCGCCCATTGCGGCATCCACCGCGTTGGAGTGGGGCTACGCCGGGACGGTATTCCGCTCCGACCGGGGCTTCATCCCGGCACTCACTTATGCCTGTCTGCTTGGTGCCCGCCGCGAACGTGAGCCCGTTGGCAAATGGACTTACGTGGGCGGCCCGCTGTTGCAAAACGACCCATTTTCGGTCCGCGCGGAACTCGATGCGGCCCGTGCCTTGGGCTTGTCTACGGTGACCGTCGGCGTTGGTTTTGAGGTGCAAACGGGAACCGAAGCCTATTCGGCAGAGTGGTTGGCGCAGTTAGGGTCGGAAAACCGTGAGCTTTTACTAAGCACGGTTGGGGAAGGAACTTTGGCTCCTGCTGAAATGGGAGTGGACGACCGGGCTACTGCGCCTAGTGTCGCCGACTGATGAGTCACTCCGACATGCTGCGTCTGGAGCAGCGCGCGCTACAATACAGTGTGTGGGGTAATCTCGCATTGGGCGTGCTCGGCATCGCCTTTGCCCTGCTCAGTCATTCCGAGGCCGTGCTCCTCGACGGTGTGTTTTCCTTCGTCAATTTCTGCGTGGCGTTGCTTTCCCTGCGCATTGCGCGAGTCGTCATGCGGCCGCCGGATGACAATTACCCCTACGGCTACGTTTTTTACGAGCCCATGCTCAACCTGGGCAAAGGGTTGATTATCGGCACCGTCTGCCTGCTCGCCTTCGCCTCCTCGCTCAATGCGCTGCTCCACGGTGGACGCAACATCGCGGCGGGCATCGCGTTCTTCTACGCGGCGGCGGCCATCGGCGGTATCCTGGTTGCACTTACCCTGCGCCGACTCGCCCGCCAGTGCCAGTCGCCCATCGTGGAAGTCGATTCAAAGAACTGGCTCCTCGACGGCATTATCAGTGGCATTGTGGCGGTTGCCCTGCTCGGTGTTTACTTTCTCGATCAAACCCCGCTAGCAAGTTGGACCCCCTACGCGGACCCCGTCGCGGTGATGCTGCTATCGGTAATTTTCATCCCGGTCCCGGCGAAAATCATTCGCGACAACTGGTCGCAAATCCTTGGTCGCAACACCGAACCCCAGCTCCTTGCCGACGCCCGCGCGGCACTGGACAAGTTCCTCAGCGACAAGCCCCTTGCCCAGCGCCAGGTGCGCGCCATCCGCGCCGGCCGCTTCGTCTACCTGCAATTTTTCCTCGTCGTGAAAGAAGGCGAACCTTGGCCCCGCTCCGTCGCCGATCAGGATCTTTGCCGCCACGCCATGCGCGACGCCCTCCAGCCCACCTATCCGTATATCGTCGTCGACGTCATTGCCACCCGTGACCCCCACTGGGTCGACCAGGATTTACTCGCCAAGGCGAAGTGAGGGCGAGGGCGGACTTATCAAGACCGAGCTAAGCAGTGCTTGAAATGTTGATTGCATCCGGCGACGTTCGCTAAGACCTACGGAGTGGGGTTCCGTCGGGATTCACTGCGCCTTCATACTGTCTGGTCGGTTAAAACGCTTTCTTCTCTTCAAGCCCACAGAACAATATTCCGTGAATGCCATTGGCTGTATGCTTGGGGATTCGGCGATTCCAAATTTGTTCAAAGACACTCGGCGGCACGGTGTCCTCAATTTCATCAATGAAAGCAACATCTGCTCCGCCGCGGAAGATTTGCGAATATTCGTCCTCCGTCGCCTGAAATATGTCGTAAACGCAATTGATCGCGTCGTCGATGACTTGGATGTTTTTCATTTCAGTGTTTTTGCGAACACAAGCTGCCATAATCAACTGACTCAACTGCATTCTTCTTTACTCTCGTTAGCACCCACATGGCGTCAGCTTAAGCAGGTGCCCAACAAAAAAGCGGCCGATGTTGCCGTCGACCGCTTTGGGGAAAAGGGATTGAACGTTCGGGCTTACAGACGCTCGATGATGGCGGTGGCCATTTCCTTGGTGCCGATGGCGGGCTTGCCGAAGGCGATGTCGCCGGTGCGGACGCCGTCCTGGACCGCCTGCTTCACTGCGGCGTGGATGCGGTCGGCAATGGCGTCGAGGCCAAAGCTGTAGCGCAGCATCATCGCGGCGGACAGGATTTGCGCGCAGGGGTTCGCAATGCCTTTACCAGCGATGTCCGGGGCGGTGCCGCCAGCGGGCTCGTAGAGGCCGAAGGGCTTGCCGTGACGGTTTTCGCCGAGGCCGAGGCTCGCGCTGCTCATCATGCCGAGCGAGCCGCAGATGACGCCCATTTCGTCCGAAAGGATGTCGCCAAACATGTTCTCGGTGAAGAGCACGTCAAACTGGTTCGGGTCGCGGGCGAGCTGCATGGCGGCGTTGTCCACATACATGTGGCTCAGCTCGATTTCCGGGTGGTTCTTGGCAAAGTAATCGGTGACCGTCTTGCGCCAGAGGACGGAGGTTTCGAGGACGTTCGCCTTGTCGACCGAGCAAACGCGTTTGCCACGGCCATAGGCGGCGGTGGCGGCAACTTCGGCAATGCGCTCAATCTCGCTGGTCTTGTAGACCATGGTGTCGATCGCTTCGAGCTCGCCGTTATCCAGCGTGCGGGTCGACTTGGGCTGGCCAAAGTAAATACCACCCGTCAACTCGCGGATGCAGACAATGTCGATACCATCCGGGATGCGCTCGGTCTTGAGCGGCGAGGCGTCCACGAGTTCCTTGAAAAGGAGTCCGGGGCGCACGTTGGCGAAGAGGCTGAATTCCTTACGAAGCGGGAGCAGGGCCGCGCGCTCGGGCTGTTGCTTGGGCGGCAGGTTTTCCCACTTGGGACCGCCAACCGAGCCGAATAAAATCGCGTCCGCTGCGCGGCAGACTTGGAGCGTGGACTCCGGTAGGGCCTCGCCATGATTATCGATAGCAATGCCGCCGACATCCGCGGTGGAAAAATCGAGGTCCAGGCCCTCGGGCTTGGTCGCGGCGGAAAGCACTTCCAGTGCTACTTCCATGACTTCGGGCCCGATGCCGTCACCGGGAAGAACTGCAAATTTCAGGGTCTCGCTCATAAAAGCCCCTGAGAAAGCCGTCCCCGTCACGAAAAGGCAACGAAGAATTCCTACTCATGCCGCAAAACGCTCACGCTGTCGTGATGATGCCATGGCTCCGTTGCTTGGTAAGGCGCGATAGTCTGCTCACATGGCTTGCCGATAGGGAATTGCATAATGTCGGAACGAAATACCAGCGCGGTCGTGATCGGTTGCTGATACCTCCAGGACTGGGCTGCTTGTATCGCTGCGGGCTTGTTGGGCAGGACTATTTTTTAACCAGGCCGTGCTAAAAGCCTACAATGGTTTCCCTTAGTTGCCGCCACAAAGTTCTGCCGCATGAATTATTGAGAAATGCATCGCTTATCCCTCAAAACAAGCGATTTACGTTGCCAGCGGTTTGATTGTGACATGGACTTTCCTCCATGCTTTATCGTATCGTTGCCGCAATGACTGCATTCGGTGCCGCCCTGCTGTGGACCGGTTGCACGAGCGAGCAGTCTTCCTCACCTTCCGGTGCCGCCTCTACGCCCAACCCCTCAATGGGGCAGGGAGGCATGGTCGCCGTTTTACCTTCGCGTGCCCTCAGTTATTTGACGGACGAGTACGCATTCCTCTATGCCGATGTCGATCAGGGGGTTGCCCATACCTTGCAAAGCAAGAACGTCGCGGTTGTTCCAGCGGCCGATGTGGACGCCATCCTGAACGATTCCAATGGGAGCATTCTCCGGCGAATGAAGTCCGCGACCCCGGGTGATCTCGAATCAGCCGTGGTCGATTTACTCTGGCGACTGCGTGACGAGCAGGATGTTTCGATGCTCATCATTCCGCAGGTTATGGTGCGCTCAATCGTCGTTAGGCCTCCGTATCAGAATGTTTCGTGGGACGGCGTGCAGCGCGATCTCACGGTGCATGGTGGTGGTCAAACCGGCGGGCCGCTCCAGTTGGACGCGGCCTCGCTCAATGTCGGCGTATACACTGCGCAGGGGCAGCCGCTCTATTATGGCGCTGGGGGCATCGATTTATTGGAAAATGGTGTGCGCGCCGGGGATGATGTTTACACCGCTCCCAAGCAGCCTGGCCAAATTCCGATGGCCGATATCGAACAGGCGGCCGGGATTGCCTTGAGTCCCTGGATTCGGGAGGGCGGCGTCCGCACGGCATCTCTGGAGGCTCGACACCAGGATCGATAGGCAAGCAATCCACGGGAACGCCGGCCCCGGCGTGTGGTCACCATGAGCGTTCAGGGCCCGCAAACCCGTGCTCATTCGCGCTTGCTTTCCCGCGCGGCATCCGTTTGTGTGCCCGCTTTTTCCCTTTTCAATAATGGCCGAAATCCTCCCGATTGATCTTTCTTCCCTCGTCCTCGCGCAAGCAGGTGGCGGTGGCGGAGACCTCCTCAGCATGCTTGGACCGTTCATCCTTTTGATGGCCGGTATGTGGTTCCTGTTGATTGCGCCTCAGCGCAAGATGCAAAAACAGCACGAAAAGCTGATTTCCGAGCTCAAAGTGGGCGACGAAATCCTGACCAAAGGAGGCATCTACGGCACCGTGACGAACGTCAAAGCCGAGCGTCTGACAATCAAGGTTTCTGAGAACACCAAGATCGACCTCGCCAAGCCCTACATTCAGAGTGTTGTGAAGAAGAAGGGCGAAAAGGCTAAGAACACCGAAGCCAAAGACGCCGACGAGGCCAAGGAAGAAGAAAAGTCCGACAGCGCCAAGAAGTAAGGCCGCGCACTCCCCGGCTAAGGACTACGGACGTTCGACATCTCGACTTTTAACTAAATCCCATGAAAAATTCCATCATCTGGAAACTCATTATCTCGGCCATCATTTTGGCTTGGGCGCTGTTGAGCTTGTTCCCGCTGAAAGACACCGACTTCCGCGACTTCGTCGTATCCCAGCCGGTTTCCAATCAGCAGGAGTTCAATGAACTGGTGGCAGAGGTCGACGAGTTGGTCGCTTCAGGCGAATACAATTCGTTCTACGTAGCTCTGCGCGAAACCGCCAATCAACGCAAAATCGACCTGCACGGCGACTATTTCACTCAAGTTCGCATGGTTAGCGAACCGAAGCTGGAAGGACGCAACAAGCTGATACTCGATTATCTTTACGACCACTCACGTGGCAAGCTGCGGCCGGGTCTCGACCTTGGCGGTGGTGTGTCGTTCATCCTCAGCATTGACGAGGAAGCCGACTCCGAAGGCTCGGGTGACCGCCTCGAAAAACTCGTCGAAATTCTTGACCTGCGTGTCAACGCCTTGGGTGTTGCCGAGCCGGTTATCCGCCCGCTCCCACCCAGCCGTGTGGAAGTGCAGCTTCCTGGCGTTGACCTGACGACCAATCCCGAAATCCTCGATGCAATTGTTCGTCCCGCGCGTTTGGACTTCCGCGTCTCGCACCGCTTTACGCAACCGACTCAATTTGACGAAGTAGGCACACTCAAGAGCCTGCCGGTAAATCCCGCCGAGCCGGATGTCACCGCCATGTATGAGGTCATGGAAGACGAGCGGGTCGATCGCAAAACGGGCGATGTCAGCACTTACAAGCTCTGGGTGAAGAAGATTCCCGAGGCGCATGGTAATATCATTAAGAATGCCTACGCAACGTATGACGGCATGGGCCAGGTGGTCGTTGGTTTCGACACCACGGGTGAAGGCAAGGATGCAATGGCTAACTTGACCAAGACGATTCACGATGAAGATCGCCGCACCAACACCAGCCAGTTGATGGTCATTGTGCTCGATGGCGAAGTCGAATCCGCTGCTGGCATTAACGAGCCGATTACCGGTGGCCGCGGTGTGATTACCGGTGACTACTCGCAGTCGGAAGTTCTCGAACTCGCGAGTGCGTTGAACAATCCGCTCGAATTTAAACTTGTGATCGAGTCCAAGCAGGAGGTCGGTCCTTCGCTGGCGAAGGACGCTCAAAGCGCTTCGGTGCAGGCTGCGATTTACGGTGCCTCAGCGGTTATCATTTTCATGTTGGCCTACTACCTGTCGTCGGGTGTGGTCGCAGTCACCTCGACACTCCTGAACCTTGGCATCGTGCTGGGGGTTCTGGCTGGTGTTGGTGCAACGCTCACCCTGCCGGGTGTGGCCGCACTCGTACTCACCATCGGTATGGCGGTGGACGCGAATATCCTTATTTTTGAACGTATCCGTGAAGAAATCCAAGCCGGCAAGAGTGTGAAAAACGCCCTGCAAGCGGGTTACGACAAGGCGCTCTCGACGATTGTCGACGCGAACGTGACCACGATGATTACCGCCGCGATCCTCTTTACACTGGGCACTGGTCCGGTCAAAGGATTCGGTCTCACACTCGCAATCGGTATTGGCGCGTCGGTCTTCTCTGCGCTCATCATCAGCCGTGCGCTGTTGGAACTGCTGGTCTTCACTGGCATCGCCAAGAAGCTCATTCCGGGCTTCAGCTTGCAGTCCGCACTTGGAATCAAGGAGGTCAACTTCCTTGGTAAGCGCAAGCCCGCCTTCGTATTCTCGTGGGCGATCGTCATCGCCGGCATTATTGCGGTGGCTGCTTCCTGGGGCCACATCCTGGGTATCGATTTCCGTGGTGGTGCCGAAGTGGCTTTTGACTTTGATCAGTCGGCCCGCGAAGAACTCGCGATTACCAATATTCTGGAAATCGCCGAGGCTGAAGGCTTGGGAGAAATTCAACCCGTTTTCCAATCCGAAATCGGTCAGGGCATCGAGCGCCTCCGTATTCAAGTGGACGACGAAGAGGGCCGCACGCAGCAGGTTGTCGAAACTCTGGTGGCGGCATTCCCCAATGCGAATCTCGAGAAGGTTTCCGAAAGCGTCATTGGCGCATCGGTCAGCCACAAGATCGTGACCAACGCAATTTGGTCGGTGGTCTTCGCGCTCGTTGGCATTCTGCTTTACGTCGCTGTTCGCTTTGAAATCGGATACGGTGTCGGCGCGGTTGTCGCGACGATTCATGACGTGCTGATGTCGATTGGCGTATTTGTGATTCTGGGCCAATTCCTCGGTATCGGCAGCGGCCAGTTCACTGCGCCGATGGTTGCCGCAATCCTCATGATTGTTGGTTACTCGATCAATGACACCATCGTTGTCTTTGACCGTATCCGTGAGGAACTGGAATTGAATCCGACGATGAAGCTGTTCGACGTGATCAATCTCGCGATCAGCCGCACATTGAGCCGCACCTTGCTGACCTCGATCACAACCTTTGTTGCCGCACTGGCGCTGTTCATCTTTGGTGTAGGCGTAGTGACGGACTTCGCGCTCGTCTTCCTGATTGGCATCGTTACCGGCACGTTCTCGTCGATCTTTATCGCGAGTCCGGTCTTCTTCTGGTGGCACAAGGGCGACCGCAAGCATGTCACCGAGCAAGAATTCGCTAAGCCGACCTATGAGTGGGAAACCGGTAGCAAGCGCGCCAGCAAGGAGTCATCCAGCGACAAGTCTGAACCGGCGAAGGCATAAACCACCGCCGCACGCTTCCCAGGAAGCGATGAAGCGCTTTTCCATGAGGCCATTCCGCACTGCGGAGTGGCCTCATTTGTTTGGGGGAGGGCGCGTCTCAATCGGACTCTATTGCCCGCGCAAGCAAACGCAAAGTCCGTTAGGGACAGCGGGCTCCACCTTTTACACATCCTGATTAATGTATAAACTCCGCTGGCATTGCATTAGGACCAAAGTGGGTCACAGCAATGGCTTCTTCTGACTCCAGGGGCGGGCATAGGAATCACTTGAGCCCATTGGAACTAGACAAGATCACGCTCGGGGCTGTCGTGTAAATCTTAGCCACTTACGCGTGGTGATTCTTCCGCTGCTTGGGCTTGCGGGGCTTGAACAAGCCAGTGCCGGTTTTCGGCGCTTCCGACCATTTGTACGCCATTGGCAAGGCCATGAAGAAGCACACCATGTTGGCTGGACTCATGAAGGGCTGAGTGACGACTCCCAGCAGCGCAAGGAGCGTTGCACCGGCCCACAGGTAATGACTCAGCGCACCACGCGTCTTAAGACGCGCAAATGCGAATGCCAGTGAAACCGGAAATGCCAGCCAAAGTAACACGCCAGCGGCACCATGTTCGACCAGACCACGCAACAGGTCAGACTGGGGGGAGCTGTAAATGGCGTTGCCGAGGTCGACTTGCTGATGGAAGACAAATACTTCCGAAAAACTTCCCGCACCCCAGCCAAACAATGGGCGCTCCATGAACAGCGACCAAGCATCGCGCCAAAGTGCTTCATGCACAGCTAGCGGCACGCCGAAAGGCATCAAGGTCTCATCGGTTTGCGCAGCGAAAAGTTCGTTCACAAAGTAAATGGCGGCGGACGCCGTAAGGGCCAGCCCGGCAAGGGAGAACAACGCGCCCAGCAGCACGGAGAATACGCCGGTGCGCAAGTGGCGGATCAACGCCGTGCCTACTCGCAGTGACATTAGCCCCAGGGCGACGCCCAGTAGGAAGCGGTGCACCGGTGCGCCGGTTTCATACACGGACCATATGATTAGCAGCCAGCCTCCGATCAGCCAGATACCTTTGTTTTCCAACAGGCTCCGCCAGTTCCCCCGGCGCTTGATGTGAAACAGCATGCCGAAGCCGACTACGACCCAGAACAGCCCAAAAGCTGCCCACTGGTGGCCGGATGGAAACATACTGAAGAAATCGGGTTGGGCGGGGGTGAAGGTCGCCAGGATCTTTTCCCAGCGCATGATTGTCGTAATGCCGCCAACGAGGGCCAGGACAATCGCATTGAGGAACAACAGCCACAGCACGCGGGCCACCGCATGACGACTGACCACCACGGCAACGATGCCAATCGATGCGAGTTGCAGCGTCGAAACGTAGAGCGCGTAGATGATCTGGCTCCACGGCAATCCGGTGATCGGCCAGGGATGCGGGGGTGGATCAAACTGCAGGTAAACGGTATCGCCGATATACATCGGTCGGATGGCTGGCGAAAACTGCCCGATGACCCAGATGATAAATAGTGCGAACGGCAGGAGGCTCCATTGCAGCAGGTAGGCTTGGCGCTCGCTGCCCGGAATGACGGGCTCCCGTCCCAAAAAGAAATAGAAGAAAATCGTAATGGCACTGATCGCTGCACAGACCGCGTATCCACCGGTTACATCACCAGCGAATAACCAGGTTGAGATAATGCCCAGCCCAAGGAATTGCCAAGTGACAAAGCGTTCAGTTACGGACTGATAGCCCGGTAGCGGATATTCTTCTTCCCACACGGTAGGTTCGGGGTAGCGCCTATTGTGGCGCGCTCAAGCAAATGGAGGCAGCGACCATGCGGGCAACTTCCGCACTGGTCAGGCGGGTGAGGACTTCCAACGAGAATGCGGTCGCCGTTCCCGCGCCCTGTGAAGTAATGAATTGTCCGTCGGTTACCACGGGTGCGCTGGGGTGGCGCTCGGGGAGCTCCTCGGCTGTCGTTGGGTGAGAGGTAAATGCTTTGCCGGTGAGTAGCCCGGCATCCAATATGGCCAGTGGTGCCGCGCAAATGGCAGCCACCAGTCCGCCGATTGAGACTTGGTGGGCAAGGGCCTTGCGCACACGCGTGTCTTGTCGCAGGCTTTCATTCACTCCAGGGCCACCTGGCAGGACGATCACATCATAGTCCCGGGAAAGTGCCTGATCGAGGTCCGTATCTGCCGTGATCGCAATGTTGTTGCGGCCAGTGACAAGTGTTTCCTTTGACAGAGAGGCAACGGTGACGGAGACGTCCCCGCGACGCAGGATATCGATTGGCGCAACGGCTTCCATTTCTTCGAAGCCTTCATGCAGGATTACTAGAGCGGTTTTACTCATGGGGTTTGGGCAGTGATCCAATAAACGAATCTACCGTATCCCAATAGCGGGAACCGGCTACTTCAATCAAATTGTTATGTCCGGCCCCCTGCACGAAAAGCTTCTCTTTGCGTCCTGGTGCGGCTTTGTAGAGCGTTTCGGCGTGCGCGAAGGGCACCGTGCGGTCCTCGGTGCCGTGAATGATGAGTACGGGGCATTGGACTTTGTCGATCACCGCAAGGTTGTCGAACTTGTCCCAGGGGACGAGCTTTCGCTTGGTTACAACGCGGAACGTGCTGGTGAAGGTGCCGTCGGTGATGAGCCCGGCGACCGGTTTTTGTGATGCCAATGCGAATGCTGGGCCACCGCCAAGTGAGCGCCCGAAGAGCACAATGCTGTCCGGGGCCACGTCGCGCAGGATGACGAGATAACTGAATGCCGCCGCAATGGCTTCGAGGCAGCCTTGTTCGCTGGGCCGTCCGTCACTGGTGCCGTAACCGGGATAGTCGTAGCCTAGAACTGCATAGCCTTGCGCGTGAAGTGCTTCGAGTTTCGGGCGGACTGTGCCGAGGTCCTCACCGTTGCCGTAACTGTACAAAATGGTGTAAGTCGCCTTGGGGTTTTCTAGGTAAAGCGCGGTGATCTCGTTACCGTTGCGCAGTGGCAGCTTCACGTATTCCTTGCTCTCGGTATAGGAGGGCTTCGGGGCGGGGAAAATCATCCCGTCCGAAAAGAATACCGCGAACAGGCAAAGCCCGAGGTAGCCAACGACCACCCCGATCGCGAGCCCATTGATGAGTTGCCAAAGCATGCTGCGTTTTCGCCGGACCACGGAGATTTGTCGATGCTTTATAGCGCGTTATCCAAGGAGCAGGCTTCCGGTTCGCCGGCCTTGCTGGCAGAAGGGCCGACGGCGGCTTCGCGGTTGGGGCGGGCAATGAGGCCTGGGTACGGCTCGGGGGAGAAGGGCAAGTCGGCCCGTCCGCCATCGACCAGATGTTCGTCGCAGACGGCAAAGAAATCGTCCGGTGTGCGGGTGCGGCGCATGGTTTTTAAGAACGCGCCGTCGGGGTCGACGCTTTGTCCAACAAAGTTCAGGAATTTCTTCAGGTAGGAAACGTGGCGACCCTCGTCATGACGACCTTTGCGGGTCTCGGTCCACAATAAATCGATGTAATTGCGGACGTCGCCGAGGGTCGGCTGGAAGATGCTTTGTCCCGCAAAGCTTTCGCGAAGCTGGCGGAAAATCCACGGATTACGGATGGCATGGCGGCCGATCATCAGGCCGTGCGCGCCGGTGTGATTCAGCGTCCAGTGGCCTTTCTCGACGGATGAAATATCGCCGTTGGCCAGGACGGGGCAGCGGACGCTTTCCACGGCTTGTCGGATGCGGTCGTAGTCGACCTCGCTGCGATACATGCCTTTGACGGTGCGGCCATGGACGCTGAGCAGGTCCACCTGGTGTTTGTTGACGAGTTCCAGGATTTCGGCGTAGTGCTCGCAGTCGTCAAAGCCGATGCGCATCTTAACGGTGAATCGGCCCGGGCAGACCTCCCGCAACGCACCGAGTAACTGGTCGACTTTATACGGGTCGCGCATGAGCCCGCCGCCGACGTTTTTCTTGTAAACCTTGGGTGCGGGGCAGCCCATGTTCAGGTCGATGCCTGCGACGGGATGCTCCAGCAGTAGGCGCACGGTGCGCTGCATGTGCTCGATGTCCTCCCCGATGAGCTGCGCAAAGACGGGCCGTTCGCTCGGGTTGTCGTCGATGGACTCCAAAATGTGCACTTCGGGTCGCGAGTGCTCATGGACGCGGAAGTATTCCGTGAAAAAATAGTCCGGCGGCCCAAAGCGGTTCACAATCGCCATGAAGGCCCGCGTCGTCACATCCTGCATCGGCGCAAGTGCCGTCGGCGGCTGGCCGGGAATTACGGTTTCTGGAAGAGCTTTCAATGAAAATTAAAGATTAAAGATTAAAAATTAAAGATCAGGACGATATCCGCTTTAATCTTTAATTTTTAATTAGCTTACTTCCCATTACTCCTGTTGCTTCAAGATTCGCTCGAGGATCTCCGTCATGTCCTCGACGGAGTCGATGACGTTGCGGGCGGCGTAGATGGGCTTTTCGGCCTGGAGGGCAAGGACAATGCTGTCGCTGGGGCGGGCGTCGAGCTCAACGAGTTTCTTGCCGAGCTCGTTTTCCATTGAAAGGATCAGGCGGGCGAAAAAGGTGCCTTCGTCGACATCGTTGATCACCACGCGTTCGACGGTAACGCTGAAGCCTTTGAAGATGCTGTCGATGAGGTCGTGGGTGAGGGGACGCTCTTTTTTGACGTGGTTTATCGTCATTGAGATGGCGTTGCCGATGCCTTGGTCAACGTAGATGACGAATGTTTTTTCCTCACAACCGAGGAACACCGCGCACCCGTTGGAGGTGGGCATGACCCCCTTAATTTCGACTTCGACCACGTCGTTGAGCATAGCGTGAATCAAACACACCCTGCCTGCAGTCCGCAAGCGGATTCGGAAGATTGCCGATGACGTCTTTTACGCCGTTTGGGCTTCGGCCAGGACGGTAGATTCCGAGTGTCGGCGGCGGCCCTGGATAAACGTAACGACGGACTCCAGGAATGCTACTTCGCCCGTTGAAAGGGATGACTCCTGCAGGAATTGGCGGGCACGGGTGAAGTGCGTGCGTACCTCGCGGTTAAGCTCGTCGACGATGCCGGATTCCTGCACCAGGCGCGCCAGCATGTGCAGGGATTCGGGAGTCTGCGCCTCGCTGAGTGCATTGATGAGATGGCGCTGCTTGCGGGGCGAAAGGGTGTCGTGGAGGCGCTTGAGAACGAGGGTTTTTACGCCGCAATGCAGGTCGTAGGCGAGCTCGGGCGCGATGTCGGGCAACAGTTCGATCTCGTGCAGGTCGTTTTCGATCTGAAAGGCGAGCCCCAGCGGGCGCGCAAACTCGCGTAGGGCGGTTTCGTTGTCCGCCTTTCCGCCAGCCAGCATCGAGCCGAGCACAAGCGGGCACTCGATGGTGTAGCGGGTTGTCTTGAGG
>JBNNDZ010000123.1:0-5351 GCA_050285865.1 Puniceicoccales bacterium | reverse complement strand
GCTGATAACGCAGGAACACCGAGCCCACGAAATTCTCGCCGCGATATGATGCGCTGGCGAAGCTGTCCGGGACCTGATTGTCGTAGTAGAGGCCGGGCCGGAAATCACGCGTGACCTCCGAATCGCTCCACCAGCTCAGGGTGCTGACGAGGTCGATTTTGCCATCGATCTCACCCAGGTGACGCCATTCGGTGAAGAATCGGTTCCGGCCGATGGGTTGGAAAAGGTTGTTATAGCCGCGGTTGCCGGCCGAGCCCATATCATGGATGAAGCCCGTGTCGATGGAGCCCGCCATGAAGTTGCCCGGATCTTCGGACCACGACCAGTTATACTCGCCGACGGGGCCGCCGAGGAAGCCGCGCTTGGTGTAGCCGTCGAGGTTGGCCCCGAGCTTCAGCTCCGGCCACAGGCGGACGAGAAACTGGTTTTGCACATAGCCGCCGAGGTTATTTTGGAAGCCTCCATCGCCCTTGTAGCTGACGGGGGCGTCGTCCTCCAGGCTCTGCTCAAAGCCGGGCAGGTAGAAGAACGGCATGTTGCCAATGTAAAAAGTGGCGTCGTCAACCGCGAGTGTATCGGAGTCGCGGACGGTAAAGGAGTCTGCCCGGACATTGAAGGCGTAGTCGTCGGGTTCCTGAAAATACAGACGCCCGTGCTCGACCTTAATCTCGTCGTTGCCGCCCTGCACGGATTCACCTTCCAGAAAGACGGGGTGACGGCCCATTCGGAAGTCACTGGCGAGGAAGCTTTCGTGGTAATAGTCGTATTCCGCCTCATCGCTGAGGATGCGGAATGCTTCGCGCTTGAGCTGCACCTGATCCCGCGCGTGAAGCGTGGAGGAGTCTTGCTCGAAAACAATTTCGTTACTCTTGAGCTGGATCGGGCCATGCGACAACTTGGCGTTGCCGGTAGCGATCAGCCGGTTGTTCTCCGCGTCGTATTCCTGCTGGTCGGATTCCAGTTCTGGCGCCTCGATGTCCAGCTTGGGCGCTTCCACGCCGGTCCCGGGCATTTGCGCGCTCAGGTTGGTTGCGATTCCCACGCCCAGCAGCAACAGGCGCACCCCTCTCAATTTATGCAGCACGCGGTGGACGATAGGGCACGCTGCACGCCTTTCACAAGGCAATTGTTGCATGAGCGACGCATTGCTCGTGCTGCTCAAAACAAAACGGTGGCGCGGAAGGAAAACGCCCAGGCATCGCTGTAGCGGGGGTTGGCACCCGGCTCATTGATGTAGGTCAGGACTGGTTGCACGTAGAGGTTGTCGATCACTTTGGCCTGATAGTAAGTCTGGAGCATCAATTCGTGGTCGCGTTGAAAACTGTTCGGGTTGAGCCAGGAGTAGGCCGCGCCAAGGCCGAAAGTGTCATCCGGTCGACCGGGAACGAGGTTGAATGCCGTGACGCCAGCCCCTAGGAAGCCGTTGATGGGCAAAGTCTTGGAGTCATTGATGCCCCATTGGAAGAACCCGATGATCCCGCTGCCGTCGTTTTCTGCTGAATGACTACTTTGCCAGATCGTTTGGGAAAGGAAGCCGTAAACGCCGTGCGTTCCGTCTTCGGTGACGCCGCCAGCGGGGCCTAACTGGCCGGTTTGCTGCCAGCCGCCAAAGCCTGCCCGGCCCAGGTAGCCGTCGTTGGTCAGTTGCCAGTCGCCGCCGATCTCCGCGATCATGAAATACGTGCCGTTGAACTGGGGAAAGGCGTGGTCGCCCGTGGTGAAGCCCGAAGCAAGCGAGCCGTCGTAGATGCCCCAGTTGACGTATAAATCATTGGTGGGGGCGAGGTTGAGCGTGACGCCCCAGGCGCTGTCGTAGTAGCCGGGCATCACACCGAGTGTGGTTGGGTTGATGAATAGCGGGGTGTAGATGAGCCCGCTGACGGATGACACTGCGAAGGGGCCGTCCTCAGTCGGGATGGGGATGAGTACGTTGGTGAAGTCAATCGTGGGAACACTTTTGCCGATGCGCACCGTCAGGACATCCTCGAACAAGCTCTGCCGATACCAGAACTGATAGAGCTCCGCGCGGGCAAGCGGGTTGTTGGATTGCAGGCTGTTGTATCCTTGGACGGTTCCCGCCTGGCCATTGACGTCGGCCCCCTTGTAGAGCAGAAACTGCGCACCGAGCTTGGCCCCGGGCCAGTCGACCAATGTTTCCAGGTCGGCGGTGGCTCCGGTGATAAACAGGAAGTTCCAAGTCGTTTGGCCTGGCTCTTTGCCGCCGGTGATGAGCCAGTTGATGTCGGACATGAAAATGCCGCCGATGCGGAGCCCGGTATCGGGCGTCAGGCCAATCCATTCCCCGAGTTGCCCGGTTCCGGCTTCGACGTTCGTTGCGGCGGGGTTGCCGGAAATCAGTCCGGTTTCAGACGGCTCTGCTCGGCACAAGGCCAAGGCCAGCAAGCAGATCGAAATGAGACGCAGCGCCATCATCGGGCACTGTATTTCTCGCTGAAAAGCCGTTTTTCGGCAAGCTATTCTTCGTAGTCTTCGCCGGGGCCAGCCGCGATCTGGGCTTCGGCGGCCTTCAGGTATTCTTCGAGGACGCGGGCGAGGTTGTTGGCGATCAACTCCTGGAACTCGGGGTCGCCGACGCAGCGGCGCGTCAATTCGGGAAACTGATCGGCCGTAATTTCGACCTCAAGTGTCCCGCGAAAACCTTCGGATGCAGCAGATTCCAGTTCCATGGTTGTGCAGCTTGTCACTTGTGTGCCCGTTTGCCAATCGGAGAATTACATTATACCTGCCATTTCTACGCCGGAATGGTGAAAATTACGTCTCGGAGGCAAATATTACCTGCTGAAAATAAGCGACCGCCTTCCCAAATGGAAAGGCGGCCCTAGTTTCTACCCCAAAACGTCCCTTACGGGACCTAACAAACTTCTACTCTCATCCGTGCAGTGAAGACACAGGGTTCGCAGGGCGGTTCCAAAAAAAGTAAGTTTTCGTGGAATTTTTTTGAATAGGATTGGAATCCGGCATTCACAGAAGCTTCCCGTTGAGTCTTTCGGCTTTTCAAATGGCCTGAAATGGCTTTTGCTCCCGGGCCTTATGGCAAAAGCGAAAACCGCCATCACCCCTACACGGGCCGAGGATTACCCGGAATGGTATCAACAGGTCATCAAGGCCGCCGACTTGGCGGAAAACTCGCCCGTGCGCGGTTGCATGGTTATCAAACCATGGGGCTACACGTTGTGGGAAAATATCCAACGTGTGCTGGATGGGATGTTTAAGGATACCGGGCACGTAAATGCCTACTTCCCGTTGTTCATTCCCAAGAGCTATTTGGAGCGCGAGGCGCAGCACGTGGAAGGCTTTGCCAAGGAGTGTGCGGTCGTCACGCATTCGCGACTGGTGGATGACGGCGAGGGCGGCCTGCGTCCGGACAGCCCGCTGGAGGAGCCCCTCATCGTTCGCCCGACCTCGGAAACGATCATCGGTGCCAGCTACGCCAAATGGGTCCAAAGCTACCGTGACCTCCCAATTTTGATCAACCAGTGGGCAAATGTTGTCCGTTGGGAAATGCGCACGCGTTTGTTCCTGCGCACAGCAGAATTTTTATGGCAGGAAGGCCATACGGCCCACGCCACCTCCGAGGAAGCGATGGAGGAAACACGTCGCATGCTCGACGTATACGCGGATTTCGCGGAAAACTGGATGGCCATGCCCGTCATCAAGGGCGAAAAGACCGAAGGCGAGCGATTCCCCGGCGCTGACCACACGTATTCCATCGAAGCGATGATGCAGGACCGCAAGGCGCTGCAGGCGGGAACCAGCCATTTCCTCGGTCAGAATTTCGCCAAGGGTTGCGGTATCCAGTTTCTCAGTGAAAAGGGCGAACAGGAATACGCCTGGACGACCTCCTGGGGTGTGTCGACGCGCCTCGTCGGTGGCCTCATCATGACGCATTCCGACGACGACGGCCTCGTACTGCCGCCCAAGCTTGCGCCCAAGCAGGTCATTATCCTGCCTGTCACGCATAAGGCCGACGACCCGGCAGCTGTCATGGAATACTGCCAGAGCTTGAAGAAGGAGCTGGAATCCAAGCTTTACGCCGGACGTGCGATCCAGGTCGAGCTCGACCAGCGCGATTTGCGCGGTGGTGACAAGCGCTGGGAGTGGATCAAAAAGGGCGCACCGATCATCCTTGAAATCGGACCACGCGACATGGCGCAGGACAGCGTGTTCGCCTTCCGCCGGGACACCGGTGAAAAGCAGGGCATTGCCCGCGCAGAATTTGTCGCCACTGCGGTGGAGCGCCTGGATGCGATTCAGGACAATCTCTTTACCCGCGCGAGAGCATACCGCGAGGAGAACACCCGCCGCATCGACTACAAGGAGGAGTTCATCGAGTACTTTACCGCGGGCAACGGCGACAAGCCAGAGATCCACGGCGGCTTTGCACTGGCGCATTGGGGCGGTTCGGCGGAGGATGAAGATGCCCTCGCCAAGGAGCATAAAGTCACCATTCGCTGCGTGCCGCTCGAAGGTGACGACGAGCCCGGTGTATGCCCCTTCACTGGCAACCCGAGTCCGCGCCGCGTAGTCTTCGCGAAATCTTACTGAGCTTGGTGAAAAGCATTAGCTCAAGCAAAACGCCCCGCGAAGTGACTTCCGCGGGGCGCTTTGTTAGCAAAGACTGACTAAAGGTTTAGTCCATGTCGTAGATGACATAGGTGATGGTGCTGCCTGCGACGGTTACTTGGCCAGCGCCGGTATCTCCGTCGTCAAGAATCTCGTCCACACGATTGGCGAAGTCTTCTTCGATCTCAGAGCTGCCAATGAATTCAATCGTGCCATTGGCGTCACCAGTGTCGGTGTAGGCCCAGGTGCCAGCGAGTGGTGGCTTGGCATTCCAGGCTTTGGGAAGCTCGTCGGACATGGCAGCGGCATCGGCAGGCATGAAGCCGTTTTCAAAGTCGTAACGCACTGCTGCTTCGCGGAATTCTTTCAGCGCTTTGGCCATGGTGGAGGCACGGCTGGCGGAAGTCACTTTGTTGAAAGCCGGAATCGCCATTGCTGCCAACAGGCCGATGATGACAACCACGATCATGATTTCTACGAGCGTAAAGCCGCGCTTTGCCTCGGAATGATTAGAAATGTTAGATGTTTTCATTAGTGATATTATAGTAGTGTTGGTTATTATAAACCCATGGGTAACCGGGCTAGACATCCATGGATGGGGAGCATTGACCTCATGTCAAAATAAATAACGATAAAACAAGCTAATCTGTGATACTGGGATTTAATTATCCGATTTCGTATCATTCGCGAAACAAATGTTTCGTTAATGTATCCTAAATAATGATATTTAGGGTTTGGTGCTTGTGTAATGTAAAGGCCACGCGCTA
>JBNNDZ010000122.1:0-2500 GCA_050285865.1 Puniceicoccales bacterium | reverse complement strand
GAGCAAAGGCGTCATCGACGTTACTCTAGGCTCAGCGGTGCTTAGCGAAGCTGACCCGGTCCTCGGCATTCCGGCTGGTGGATATGTCACCATAACCGTCAAAGATGAAGGCTCGGGTATTCGCCCAGAGATTCAAAACCGAATTTTCGACCCCTTCTATACGACGAAGGAAGTCGGGCGTGGCACCGGGTTGGGACTCTCCGTAGTCCATGGAATCGTCAAGGAACATGGTGGTTCCATCCGCCTGCGCTCAGACGTGGGGCAAGGTGCCGAATTCACCATATTTTGGCCCTGCGCATCCAAGAGCGAAGACGTCCCACCCGCAGACACTCCCGCAGAAATCATTAACGGTAACGGCGAGTTAATCGTCGTCGTCGATGACGACTGGGCCATCCTCAAGATGACCGAATCTTTGCTGGAGGAATCCGGCTACCGGGTCGCCGCTTTCTCCAAAAGCGTAGACGCCATGCATTACATCGAGGAGCGCATGCAGGAAATTGACATGCTGTTCACCGACCAGACCATGCCGGAAATTACGGGTAGTGAGCTGATCAACTACCTGCGCGAAAATGGCAGTAAAATTCCCGTGGTTGTAGCAACGGGCTATGGGTTTACCCTTTCAGTCCGCGACATCGAAGCACTGGGCGGAACTCAGGTCCTGCAAAAGCCCTGCAGCGTCGAGGAAATCCTCGCCGCCGTGCAGCATGGCCTGGCCGCCCACCTACGCTAGTTCGGTGCGAAATCAAGGAGCAATACTTCCGGAGGAAGCTGAGCCAATAACGCGATACTTTTCGCTGGATAGCGCCAAGGACCTCTCCGTCTGCGCAAGCGCAGACACCTCCCCTTTGCAGGGGTAGGAGCCGTCGCAATTGGCGATCGTAACGGGGCGCTGAGCCCAAACGCAAACCGGGCGCGACTCCATAGAATCGCGCCCGGCAGGGAGAACCCGGAATCCGCCGGGTCGGTCGATATCTGAATGATCAGTTTTGCGGGAAATTCGGCAGCGGGTCGCCACCGTAAACTTGTGTCTGACGCGCCAGTGCACCGGTGAAGCCCGCGTTGTAATCCATCGCAACTTCGTTGGCGATGTAGTCATTGCGGTCATCCACGTAGTCGAAGTCATCCGCTGACTTCGGACCACCGACCAATGCGCCATAGAGGACGTGCTGGTTGTTGGCCGGACTGTGCGAATTAAACGTTGGCGAATCATGCGCAGCCCGGTGGTGCGGATTGATCGGCGGGTTCACGCCGTATCCAACCACATAGCTGCGGCCTGCGGGATTGTCGCCCAGGATGTAGTCGAGCTGGTCTGCCGCCAGGGCCGAGTAAGTCCCGTTCTTGTCGTTAACCGTGTCCCCGTAGATGAAGGCCAGCATGGAAGTGTTTGCTGCGTAACGCAGGCTGCCCCATTGCTGAATCCAGCGCAAGCCGCCGGGTGACTGCTGAATCGAACCGCTGACCCAGTTATCGAGCCATGATTCGACCTGCTGCTTATACTTGGACTTGCCGGTTTCCTGAGCGAGCAGGATGGCTGCACCGTAGGACTTGTCATCCCAGTTGATGGTCCACCCGGAACTCAAGCCACCCAGGGTGGAGTCCCAATGTTGCTCCGCCTTGGTGAGGTAACTGCTGTCCCCAGTGGCCTTGTATAGCCAGACCGCACCCCAAACGAGCTCATCATTGTAGCCCGAGTGCGAGTTGTAGAACGAGCGAACGTTCGGGATGGCGTCGGCATAATTGCCGCGATACTGGTCGGCGAAGGCGAAGAGCTCCTTGGCGTGGTCAAGCAGTTCATCGGCGTAGGCCGAGTCACTGTCGCGGAAGACGATCGATGCTGCCGCCATGGCCGCAGCGGATTCCGCCGCCACCTCGGTGCCAGGGTTCTGCGCGTCGACCTTCCAGGCCGGGCGATTCATCGTCATGGCTTCCGGCGGGCCCCAGAATGAGTGGTCAGCATGGCCGTCACCCACCTGAGCGTAAAGCACGTTGGGCTCCGGGTGTGCCTTGATCAGCCAATCAGTGCCCCACTTGATGGCATCGAGGGCCTCATCGAGCTGGCCCGCATCCACATAGCCCTGCTCGTATTCGTCCACGCCCCAGGCAAGCATGGTGAGCGTGTAAGACATCGGCAGGACGAATTTCACGTGGTCACCCGCGTCGTAATAACCGCCCGAGAGATCGATGCCGACATCGGAACCGTCATCGAGGGCGGAGTCTTCGCGCCAGGTTACGCGGTTGTCGGCAGGCAGTTCGCCGGAGCGCTGGGCCTCATAGAAGAAATAGGACTTCTGCAAGGCCTCGCCATAGTTGAACGCGCCCGTTCCGGGATCACCGGTGTTGCCACCATTGTCGTTTCCATTGTCGGAACCCCCGTTGCCAGTGCCGCCGTTGTCGCCATTACCGGAGCCACCGTTATCGCCGTTGCCCGAACCGCCCTCACTGGCAAATGCCTGTGCGGTCAAATTCAGGATACTGTCGGGGCTGGACGAATCGCGGACGT
>JBNNDZ010000121.1:0-4734 GCA_050285865.1 Puniceicoccales bacterium | reverse complement strand
ATTAGCTTAGGCGGACTTAACGGCGCTCAACTCCAGTGAAAAATGACCAATGACAAATGTTAATTGAAAAATTGATTACGCTTTTTGACGCGCCATCTGCGACTTGAGGAATGCCTTGATAACGCCGATGCCGTCGCGGCTCGGGTGGATGTCTTCCACGGCGCGCTCAGGGTGTGGCATCATGCCAAAGACGTTGCCTTCTTTGTTGCGAATGCCAGCAATGCCGCCCAGCGAGCCATTGATGTTATCCGCATAACGGAACAGAACTTGATTGTTCGCTTCGAGGTCGGCCAGACCGGCTTCGTCGATGCGGTAATTGCCTTCACCGTGCGCGACGGGAATACGGATCGATTCGCCGAGGCTGTCGCGGTTCAGGTAGTCCATGCTGTCCTCAACTTTCAGTGACACGGTGTCGCAAACGAACTCCATGCCTTCGTTGCGGACAAGTGCACCAGGAAGCAGGCCGGACTCACACAGAATCTGGAAGCCGTTGCAAATGCCGAGAACCGGGCCACCGTTTTGGGCGAACTCCACAATGGCGCTCATGATCGGCGAAAATCGGGCAATCGCTCCACAACGCAGGTAGTCGCCGTAGGAAAAGCCGCCGGGCAGGATCACACACTCCGCACCGGCAAGGCTTGGACGCTTGTGCCAGAACAGGCGGGTGGGTTGATTGAATACGCCGGCAAACGCATAGTAGGCGTCGCGGTCGCAATTGGAGCCGGGAAAGTGGATGACGGCTATCTTCATGGCGAAGCGGGGTTAATGGCGCGCTCAGGCGATCTCGTAGCGGTAATCTTCGATAACGGGATTGCTCAGCAAGCCGTTGCAAATCTGGTCGAGCTTGGCACGCGTATCGGCGTTGTCTTCGCCATCCAGCTCAAACTCGATCGTTTTGCCCACACGCACATCGCCAGCGGGTTTTAAATCCAGGTGCTCCATCGCGTGACCGACCGCAGCACCCTGCGGATCCAGCACCGTCTTCTTCGGAGTAACAAATACCGTGACCTTCATGGGCGTCTAGTTGGGCGAATCTCCCCGCTTCTGACAAGCGTTATTCGCTCCGGGAGCCGGGAATTACGGTCACACATGCCCGGAAAACGAAAAAGCATGGCCCAAATGAGGCCATGCTTCGGCAATAGATCGGCTATCAAACTGCCTCACGGACAAGGAACCGCCGACTTCGCAGCCCCTTCCAGTGCTGAGTCTTCTTCCGTCCGTTTGACTGGGAAGTAATACATCAGTGGCAAGGCATACAGCCAGTGGCGGCTCATTGAGAGGATGGGGAATATCGCCCCGCCTTCCAGCCCCGCTATCCCAAGCCCAAGCAAGGGGAACAGAAGGAACCAGACCAGCATCACCGTTTCCAGTGTGGTAAAGAGCACGGCGCGGAACCAACTGGGACCGAACAGTGAGGGTGCCAGCGCGGCATAAATTGCCGCCAGTGCGACGCCGTTGCCAAAATGCATCGCCAATGCGACCGGGAATGGGACGCCGACGGCACCCGCGAGCACATGCGGGATGTCCCACCAGGTGCCCGTGAAGAGGAAGCCAGTGACGTCGAACAGCAGTGTGCCGATTACCCCGGCGAGGATGGCTTTGATCCAATTGATTTTCATGATTGATATATTGTTAATGGTTATGGTGGTGGAAAAATTCAGGCCTGGCCTCCGAAGCGAAGGTAGTCGTCCAGGTCTAGATATTCGAAGAGGGTACCGACATCCGGACGGGCTGGCGTCAGCGAACTCGAATACTCGGCAAACCATGCCCTTGCTTCGGCGCTCAGACCCGGCACGTTCTCGATCCAATGACTCCAGGTTTGGATTTCATGGGGCAATAAATGGCGTCCGGCATTGGCTTGAACCCATTGCAGGATTTCCCAATCGCCGCCTCCCCGTTGGACTTTCGCCAGCAGCGCATCCGGTTTGATGCCGGTGAAGCGGAAGAACTCGCGGTCGAGGAGGCTCGATTCGCCGTATTCATATTCGCCAATGGTTTCGCCAGCGAGGGCGCGGGCTTTGTCAATGAGTCGCGGCAGGTGCGCGAAGCCTCCCAGTCGAACGCGGGGACTGCGCGGCGGGCGGGCGGTGAGGTCCGTTTGAATAGATTGTGTCATGGTGGTTGGATGGTAGGTGATTAAAGACGACGATCGGATGCCTCGATCGGTTGGTCGTTGATGGAAGCATAGCGTTTGGCCATCAGGCCGTCGGCGTTGAACTCCCAGTTCTCGTTGCCGTGGGCGCGATACCACTGGCCAGAGTCGTCGCGCCATTCGTATTCGAAGCGCACGGCGATTCGGTTGTCGCTGAAGGCCCACAGCGTTTTCTTG
Source organism: Puniceicoccales bacterium (assembly GCA_050285865.1). Lineage (GTDB taxonomy): Bacteria > Verrucomicrobiota > Verrucomicrobiia > Opitutales > Cerasicoccaceae > Cerasicoccus. Next base: position 2,405 of record JBNNDZ010000121.1, on the reverse strand, counting down.
AGCTTATAATCGAGCTCGCGTTGCCACTTGCGGGTCAGGAAGGACACGATTTCCGCGCGCCCGTGCAGGAATTCCGCCCGGTTGCGCCATTCGGAATCCTCCGTGTAGGCGAGGGACACCCGCACTGGATCTTGGGAATTCCAGGCGTCTTCGGCGAGTTGCACCTTCTCCCGGGCGGTGGCTTCGGTAAATGGCGGTAAAGGCGGGCGTGATGTTTCGTTTTGCATCGTCAAGGAATTGGCGGCGCAGCGGTGGGGCAGGAAAGGTCCCCACCGCTGCCGGTGGCTATGGTGGAAGGATTTGTTATGCCGCGCCGGCCTCGACCAACGGGAAGTCGATCTCGGTTTGGGCAAAGCGATTGATGGTGTTCGTCAGGACGTTCAATGCGACGTGGGCGACGACCTCCAAGGCCTCTTCCACGGTAACCCCCTGGGCAGCCACATCGGCGAACAAGTCGTCCGAGACCGCGCCATTGGTATCGAGAAGCGCTTCGGCCAGCGTCAGGATTGCCTGTTCCTTGTCGTTTGATGAACGCCCCCGGCGTGCCGCTTGGACATCCGTTGCGGGAATTTTCAACAGACCGCCAATGGCCGTGTGTGCGCTCAGGCAGTAGTCGCAGGCATTGCGTTCAGCGATGAGCAGGGCGAGCTTCTCACGCGTGGCCACCTTCAGCTTTCCGCCGCCAAGCGCACCGCTCAGGCTCAAATAGCCCTGCAAGGCAGCCGGACTGTTGCCGAGGACTTTTACCATATTTGGAATCAAGCCCAGTTTCTTTTGGGTCGCGTCATACAACGCGGCGATCGTTTGCGGAGCATCGGCCGGTTCGATGGTTTGGATTCGGTTCATTGTTCTTTTGTGTTTGTGGTTTATTTTAAAGACAGACCGGTCGGTCTGTATGGGTTCAAAAAAATATCAGTTAAGTAAAACGCGGGCATGTTTCTCGGCGGCATCGGCAGGCCAGGGCTCACAGAAGTTCTGCATTTCGACCAACGCACCTTCGAAAAGCAGGAATAGCACGGTCCCGGTTTGCTCAGCCTCGGCTGGGGCAACGTCAGGCTGATGCGCCTGTGTCAGTTCCCGGAACAGGGCCAGGAGTTCCCGTTTGTGCCCGGCGATCTCCTGACGCAAGGGGCTGTCTGCATTGGGTGTTTCGCAGAGGGTATTAATGAATGCGCAACCGCGGTATTGGCAGTCCGCCATCCATTTTCGCAAGAAACCAAATGTGGCCAAGATCTTCTCCCGGGGCGTCTCGGCCTGATCGATATCCTGCTTCAGCCAGCGGTTCCATGTCTGGTGACGCGCCTTTAGCCACGCAACGCCGAGCGCTTCCTTGGATGGAAAATGCGTATAGAAAGTCCCCTTCGCCGTTCCCGCTTCTTTGATGATCTGCTGGATTCCGGCTTGGTTGTAGCCATGCGCATAGAACTGACGCGAGGCGACCTCTAGGATCTCGTCACGTTTGGTTCTGGCTGGGACATTCGCTTTCATGATTTCAAACCATATCCAGACCGACTGGTCGGTCAAGTGGTTTTTTGAAAAAAATCAAAATGAAGTTGGACCGCGTTGGGAGGCTACCCAATGAGTTGCGCGGCTTGTCGTGAAGCGGTGCGTCAGAGGCAACGGGATTAACCCTACCGTGCAACGTGTTTGCCGGATGCAACCAGCCCGTTGATTTAGCGGTAGGGGTTGAAGGGGCCTTCGTCGTTGAAGTACCACTTGCGCAGACCGCTCATGTCGCCGGGGCGATAAGTTTGGCCGTCGATGCGGACCGCGACATTTTCAATGGCCGTACTGACGACCACGATTGGGCCGCGGCGGCTGAAAGTAATTTCTTCCCCGGCAGAAATCGAACCGGAAGCGTCCTCGATGCGGACGTCGTCCTGCGAGGTGCCGAGGTCGTTGAGTTCTTTTACGATGACATTGGTGTCGCCAAGACCGATCAGGGTGACTTCGCCCGGGGTGCCCGAGCCAGCGTTGCCGCTGCTGGAACCGCCGTTTGAGACGATGGCGGAGCCGTCGCCCGTGTCGGTATCGGAGTCTGAACCGCCGGAGAAAATGGTCTGCACCAACAGCGCGAGTAGTCCGACAATCACGAATGTGCCGACGAAAATGGCCCCGATCTTCCAGTAAAGCGAAGTGTCGGTCTGCTGCTCCATCGACTCAGCCGGAGAGGATGAGGGTTCCGCCGGGGCGCGTTCTTCCTGCTCGTGCTGGCCGAAGGGCGGGGTGGAGTCTTTGCTGCCGAGCGGTGTGGTGCGTTCGGGCAGGTCCATGCGGCCAAAGAATTCCCGTGCGTCACTGCGCTTTACTTTGCTACGGCCTAGCATGGCCGCATCGAAGTCCGTCATCAGTTTGTCGATGTCGAGCTTCAGGTAGCGGCCGTAAAGTTTGAGGAAGCCGCGCTT
>JBNNDZ010000120.1:0-3350 GCA_050285865.1 Puniceicoccales bacterium | reverse complement strand
GGTCTCGCGCCATACCTCCACCAAAGAATCGAGCAAAGCCGGCTCCATAAAGGGCTCATCCCCTTGTAAATTGATGATGAAGTCGGCGTCAAATTGATCCAGGATTGAAGCAATACGTGCCGTACCGTTGGGGCATTCCGGCGAAGTCATCAATACCTTGGCACCCCACCCTTCTGCACTCACCCGTATCTTTTCGGAATCAGTCGCAATCGCCACTTCCTGGATGGCACGTGCCTTCAAGGCCTGGCTCCATACGTGCTCAAGAACGGGCTTACCGCCCAAATCCAATAGAACTTTTTCCGGTAAACGAATGGATTCCAGCCGAGCTGGGATGACGACAATTGCGCTCATAAGATTCTATTCTGGAAAAGTTACTCCCCGGTGAACAACAAGATTGCGGCCCCATGAAGTAAAAATATATTCAAATCCGTTTTAAACACACCACTGCCGCCACCATCCTACAGTTTTAGAATCATAATTCCCTGAATGAGTCCTAGCGAAATCATTAAAGTTGGCATCCTCTCCGTAAAGGTAGCCATTCCCACCCTCATGTTTCTTCTCGGCGCCAACTTGATGTTTGTCAGCCACCAGAAACTGGAGGAATTCCTTGGTAAACTGGTTGGTGTAAACGACTTGGAAGTTTCCAGAGCCACTTTCACTGCATTAAAGATCTTTGCCGGACTCCTTCTGGTCGGCTCGCTGGTCAAAGCTGCCAAAAGGCGCAGCCGACGGCGAGCTGCCGAAGGAAACATTGGCCTGGCGATTGTTTGCGGTATCGAACAGGTTCACGGCGTCACCACCGGTGCTCAAGCCGACGCCCGATCCCGTGTAGCCACCGACTTGGAGGCCGCTGGGCAGGACGCCGTCGAACCAGGTATTCGCAAATGCGACCTGCACATCGGAGAGGTTAGACGAATACTCGAGGAAGATGACGGATTCGCCCGGGGCAATGCGGGTCACGCCGACGAGCGGAACGGCCGCGACCGGGGATTCCGAGCCATCGTCCATTTTCCAGTCTTTAATGTCCACGGCTCGGGCAACGACGTTGGAGACTTCAAACCAGTCAGCGCCGACTGGGCTATTGCCGCTGCTCCACGGAGCGACTTCGGAGATCACCAGACGACCACCTGGCGCAACGCCGGGCGAGCCGATTTCATTTGGATTGCCCACGGCTATGAAGGCACCATTGAAGCCGTCCACGCTCAGCAAAGAGATGGTGGCATTATTGCGTCCAGCGGTGTTGTCAAAGGTGGCGAATGGCGCATCCTCGGGTGACGCGTCAAAGCTGACCGATGCCTGCAACTCACCGGCGCCATTGTAGAGATTGACGGCGTCTCCACCGGTACTCAGGCCGATGCCCGAACCGGTGTAGGTGCCAATCTGTAGCTCCGCAGGAGCACTTGCACCGAACCAGTTGTTGAGGAACATGGATGTCGTGAGAGCGGCGTCATCGGCTTCGACGAAGATCACTGACTCGCCCGCGCCAATGCTGGTGATGCCGTTGAGGGCGATTGCGTTGTTAAAGTTTGCCGAGCCGTCATCGACCTTCCAGCCAGTGATGTCAACCGGGCTGTCGCTGGTATTGGTGACTTCGAACCAATCACTTCCGACCGGACTATCGCCGCTGCTCCATGGGGCCACTTCGGAAATGATCAGTGCGGGGGCCGGAGGCAGCTCGATGATTTGATCTTCGACCAGAAGTGTGAAGGCGGCGGTCGCGTCTGGTGAGCTGCCGACAGAGGCGTCGTCGACTTCAACGGTAATGGAGTAACTGGTCTTTGTTTCGTAGTCTAACTCGATATACGCTTTGATATGAAGGGCGCTGTCGATGACTTCGAAACTGTCGGCGTCCGGACCGCTGATGCTTAGCTCGTTGTTGCCGAGGCCGTCGTCGAGCACCACGATGTCAGCCACCTTGATGCCGAATGCGGTGCTGGTATTTTCGAGAATGGATTCTACGGCGTTATCGAGCACGAGACCGGTTGGGGCCTGATTGGGCACTTCGGATACGGCGAAGACCCACAATTGCGGATGGTCACTGTCGCCACCGCCGTTTTCGTTGACCACGTAAATGCGGCCAGCGGGGTCCATCGTAATACCTTCGTGCTGTTGGTTCGCCGGGGAGAGCGGGTTGCCCAGATCGGTCGGAATTTCAAGTGAGCTGGAAATGTTGCCGGTGCGGTCGATGTTAATGATGCGCGCATCCTCTTGGCCAACAACGAGCATGTTGGCTTCCTGGGGCTGACCTTCCATTGATGGCAGGTTGGATAGCGTGAAGACATCCGCGACATCCGACATGCCAAGCAAGGACGGGTCGAACAGGTTTACGGAGTTCTCGGTTGAAGCGGAACCGTTGCTGGCGGTTCCGGCATCGAAATCGATCTCGGTATAGAAGATGCCGATGGGCGAAATTTCTTTAAGGACGATATAGCCGCCGGTCATCGGATCGAAGGAGAGTCCCTCGCTGCCGGTGTTATCGACGAAGGTTCCGATCTTCACCGCTTGTGTGTCGCCACGCTGCAACGTGGTGCCTGCAATGTAAGTGAACTTCACCAGTTGGCGGTCACGCTCTTCGCTGAATACAAACTCGCCGCCACCGATATAGGTAATGCCTTCCAAGTCATAGAACTCGGTGCCTTGAGCACTGCTTCCAAGGGCAAGTGTCATGGTGTCAATGAGTTCGCCGGTCTTGGTGATCTGAGTGACGGAGCGTCCGCCATCGCCGACTACAAAGAGGGTGTCGGTGTCCCAGTTGTATGTGATACCGGATGCCTCCTGGCAAAGCAGGTTGTGCAACGGGGTTCCAGCGGGCAGTGGTGTGCGGGTGGGCTCGGGCAAGTTGTAGCGGCCAATGCGCACGTAAGTGGACAGATCGACTTCGGTTACGGCAGGAACGACGCTCACGACAACCGTTTCGGTGTCCACACTGCCTGCGCTATTGGACACGCGGGCCCAGAAGCTGGTGGTATCATTTAAATTGGGTGTGATGAATGTCGCTGCCGTGGCACCTTCGATTGGATTTGAAGTGTCACCCGACTCGCCTTGGAACCACTGAATGGTTGGGGCAGGGGTGCCACTCGCAGCAATTTTCAAGTAGCCGACGCCGCCCGATCCAATGATAGTGGCTTGTGCTTGCGCATCAATCGTCGGCAAAAGCGGATCGTCGTTGATAATCGTGCCAATGCCTTCTGCCTTGCTGATGATCGTTGTGCCGACGGAATCCACGAGGTTGGAAAGCGTCACGACAAAGGTTTCGTCGGGCTCCGACTCAGTGTCGCCATTGACCTGAACTTCAAGGAGCGTCGACGATTCGCCATCTTCGGTGAAGCTGATTGTACCGAGATCGGAAG
>JBNNDZ010000119.1:0-3328 GCA_050285865.1 Puniceicoccales bacterium | reverse complement strand
CGAAACTACGTTACATGGCGTGAAGTTGCGTTCTTCCCGACTTACCACGGCGATCCCGGCATCGACCTCAATACCGTCTGGCTGGCCAATCTCGACTACGACCACGATGGCCGCATTAACGCTATGGAGTATGCTCTGGGTGGTGATCCGCAAAACGGCGATGTCGCCGCACGACCGATTGCCTATGAGATCGTTGAGATCGCAGGCCAATTCTACCCAACCATTACTTTCGCCCAGCAGATCGCTGCCGACGACCTCGAATACGATGTCTTCGTTTCGGATGATCTGGAAAGCTGGGCCGTTAACGGCGACGGCGGCGGTCCCTACACGACCGCGCCCGTTGAGCTCTCACTGAACGACGACGGCACCCGTCAGGTGCGCGTTCGTGGTCTGGTACCATTGGGCTCCATTAACGCCAAGCCTTACATGCAATTAGTAATCACCCTTAATCAGCAATAACATGAATCGCATTCGATCCAAACAGGGCATGACCCTCGTCGAATTGCTTGTTACCATCAGCGTTGTCGGTATCCTCGGCGCAATCACGGTCACGGCCGTGGGTAGTGTTCGCGACAGTGCAAACCGGGTGGCGGACTCATCGTCCGCACGTCAACTTGCCACCGCATACATGATGTATCCCGTGGAGAACAAGGGGCAATTAATGCCAGCCAAGCCCGAGCGCAAAGAGCTCCCCTTCATGGGCATCAAAAACCTGGACGGCAATCCACTGCTCAGTGGCCCAGCCGCTGAACGTATCACGTTCCGCCTGCTTCCATACGTCGGCGGTATTGATGCGTTCTATCCGGGCGAATCGCAGGACCACCTACAATCGATCCTAACGAGCGGATCGCGTGTGGACTACGACCTGAGTCTCTTTCCGTCGATCGGATTCAACTCGATCTACATCGGCGGCGATTACCAAAGCATCCGCTACGAGCCGCACGAGATAGCGGTAACCCATCAAGCCCAAGTGCGTAATCCCTCCGGCCTGATCGTGTTTGCAACTTCCTTTCAGGGAGCAGGCGACTTCGCAGATACTTCGTCATCATATAAAGGCGTGGTTAATGTAAGCGCACCGAAGTCCGGGGCTGCAACTGCCGATTGGTCCTCCACACTCAATGACGCGATTCCAGCCACTTCGGGCAACGTCCATTTCCGCCACGGCGGCAAGGCGCTGGTTGCCAATATGGATGGCAGCGTCGAAGCGCTCACCTTCGAAGAATTGAAGGACATGCGCCGTTGGTCCAACCACGCCTACATCGCCAACGATCCCGATTACACACCGTAATTTTTTACGCCATCCACTGCTACGAAGCGCCGTCCCTTGCACGAGGGGCGGCGTTTTTCTTTGGGAGTTGGTGCAGGTGCACTTGGTTTGCTGAAGCAAAATCAGAAAATGTGCTCAGTTGTTTATATTTCGCTTGTGAACTTGCGGAGATTAAGGTATACATACGAACATAAAACTACAGAACAACACCCCTCTGGCACATCCGACGTAACGACGTGTGCTGGCGCGACCTGGCGGTTAGCGTGTTGCTGGGCCCGTTACGACGAGCGCACACTTGCATTGCCGATCCGGAAGCCACTCTAACGAGTTTCATTTCTCACAAAGGCACAGAGAGGCACAAAGGAAATTGCCTTCGCGTCTTAGCGCCTTCGCGAGAGACTTAAACGCTAGGAGTGGTCCCCGAACAAGCGATGCAAAGCGTTCCAGGGTTTAAACGGACGAGGGGTGGGAGCCCGCATCCAGACCAGCAGCACCAGCCCATGTCACGGGAGACGCGAGGCAAACAGCTTAATAAGCAACTGATATCCCTGAGCGGGTGCCGTTAATACACCGACGGCACATACATGTCCGGTGAGACCGGGTGGCGCTTGTATTCGGGATGGTGAATGCGTTCGGGAAGCGTGATCTCATCGCGCTCGACCTTCTCATAGGGCACCTGTTGAAGCAGGTGGCTGATGCAGTTCAGGCGCGCACGCTTCTTGTCGATTGCCTCGACGACGTTCCACTTCGCAAAGTCGAAATTGGTCCGTGCAAAGGTTTCCTCCTTTGCGGCGGTATACTCCTCCCAACGGATGCGGGACTGCAAATCCATCGGGCTGAGCTTCCACTGTTTAAGTGGATCGGTAATGCGGCACTGGAAGCGGAACTCCTGCTCTTCGTCGCTGATCGAGAACCAATACTTCACCAGCTTGATGCCGGAATTGACGAGCATTTGCTCAAACAGCGGCACATCGTGGAAGTATTGCTCAACCTGTTCCTCGCTGGCAAAACCCATCACGCGCTCCACGCCGGAGCGGTTATACCAGCTGCGGTCAAAGAGAACGATCTCGCCTGCAGCGGGTAGGTGCGGCACGTAGCGTTGGAAATACCACTGCGACTTCTCACGCTCGGTCGGTGCCGGCAACGCGACCACGCGGCAAATACGTGGGTTCGTGCGCTGGGTAATGCGCTTGATCACGCCACCCTTACCCGCAGCATCGCGGCCTTCGAAAATCACGACCATCCGGTAGCCAGTGTGGACGACCCAGTCCTGCAGTTTGACGAGCTCGATCTGCAGGCGGCGTAATTCCTTGAAATACTTCTGCCGGAATTCCTTACGGTCTTCGATCGACGGCAGCGGTTTGCCGACCTTCTCTGCATGCTGTTCTTCGAACAGATCCTCGAGGTCATGCTCCATTTCTTCTTCGAGGTCATCGAAGATTTCGGTTTCGAGGCGGCGGCGGAAGTCCTCGTCATACTTGGCTCTAAGGATGGCCTGGTTCAGTTCTTCGTCACTCAGCGCGGGACCCGTGGTAGTCGATTCGTCAGACATGGCAGTAGGTAAATTGATGATTATATGCTCGATCCGTTTTAGGGTAATGGAGACGCACGTCAAAACAAGGTCTGTTTCATTTCAGCAACATTCCGTCTGGAGATATTTGTCACCTGATTGCCACGTTTGTTAGCTGGACTCCCCTGCGGCTCGCTTTAAACCCGACGCTACCACCGCAAATAAGACTGTTATGAAAAAGCTGCTCATTCCGACACTGGCCCTCGCCACCGCTCCCGCCTTTGGCGTTATCAATATCAATTTCGAGGAAACCGGAGACGACATCACCGTAACCATTTCCGGCAGTTTGAATATTGACGGACTGACGGGAAACCCGGCCACGGTCTCGAATCCGCAGAGTGTTCAACTGAATCTGGGTGGGCCTACCTACCTCACCTTCGGCTCCACCAGTCAGGAGAATTACTCATCCTCCCTAAACGGTATGACGAGCTTCACGCCGACCTATAATCAAGAAAATGCTGCCTTAAACACCACCAGCGCAGACTTTTCGG
>JBNNDZ010000118.1:0-4298 GCA_050285865.1 Puniceicoccales bacterium | reverse complement strand
GTCATCGACAATCTCTTCGGCCCGGTCAAAAGCGTCTCCTGCCTCGCGTCCACCCACATCCCCGAGCGCGTGGACGAACAGGGCAAGCCCTACAAGTGCACCGCCGACGACAGCGCTTACTCGACCTTCGAACTGGAGAACGGCATCGTCTGCCACTTCAACTCCTCCTGGAATGTCCGCGTGCGCCGCGACGACCTCCTCACCATGCAAGTGGACGGCACCAAGGGCAGCGCCATCGTTGGCCTGCGCGACGTATGGACCCAGCACTACGGCACGACGCCGAAGCCCGTCTGGAACCCTGACATCGCCCAGCCGATCAACTTCTATGAAGGCTGGCAGAAAATGCCCGAGCAAGAAAACTTCGACAACGCCTTCAAGGTGCAGTGGGAACTCTTCCTCCGCCACGTCGTCCTTGACGAACCATTCCGCTGGTCCCTCCTCGAAGGTGCCAAGGGCGTGCAGCTCGCCGAGCTCGGTCTGCAAAGCAGCGACGAGCGCAAGTGGCTGGATTTGCCGGAGCTTACTGCGTAAGCATTTCATAACTTACTTCGTAAGCATTTTTCATTGGCCATTGTTCATTTGTCATTTTCCATCGGCGAATGAATGATGGCCAAAAGCTTGCGGATCAGATCGAAGAACGATTGCTCGATTTTGCGGTTCGCATTATTCGATTAACCAAAGCCTTGCCGAAGGATGAAGTCGGAAAACATATCGCCAAACAATTGATGCGATCTGGAACCTCACCTGCGCCGAACTACGCAGAAGCCCGCGGCGCAGAAAGTCGGGCCGACTTCATCCACAAGCTGGGCATTGTTCAGAAGGAGCTCAACGAGTCAAAAATCTGGCTGCGCATGATCGAAAAGGCAGAGCTGCTCACGACAGAGCGCCTCCATTCAATCACCAACGAAGCCCAGGAGCTATCCCGCATCATACAAGCGTCCATCAACACCACGCGTTCACGAAAATGACAAATGACCAATCTCAAATGACCAATGATAAATCCCTAAAGCCAACGGCTTTAATCACCGGCGGCTCCCGCGGCATCGGCTTCGGCTGTGCAGCACGACTGGCGGAGCTCGGGTTCAATGTTGCCATCAACGGCATGCGCGATGAGTCGCAGGTCGGCGAGCCGATTGAGAAACTTAAGGCACTTGGTGCCGAGGTGCTCTACTGCCAGGGCGACATCGGTTCGGCCGAGGCGCGCGCCGCTATGCTGGCCAAGATCAAGGAACGCTTCGGCAAACTGAACGTCCTCGTGAACAATGCCGGCGTCGCGCCCAAGGAGCGTAAGGACATCCTGGAAGCCAGCGAAGAAAGCTTCGACTATGTCGTCGGCACCAACGTGAAGGGGCCTTACTTTCTTACGCAAAGTGCCGCCAACTGGATGATCGAACAAAAGCAGGCCGCGCCAGATGAATTCTTTGCGATCATCAACGTCGGCTCCATTTCGGCGACCGTGATCTCGGTTAACCGGGGCGAATACTGTGTTTCCAAAGCCGGCATTGCAATGATGACTTCGCTCTTCGCCGCTCGCTTGGGCGAGTACGACATCCCGGTTTACGAAGTGCGCCCCGGCGTCACCAAGACCGACATGACCAGCGGCGTCACTGACAAATACGACAAGCTGATCGCCGACGGACTCTGCGTTACCCGTCGCTGGGGCTTCCCGGAAGATGTTGGTAAGGCAGTCGGTTCGCTGGCCAGCGGCGACTTCCCCTACTCCACCGGGCAGGTCATTATGATTGACGGCGGGCTGACCTTACCGCGTCTTTAATCCAACTCTGCAACACAAAGCTTATGGACGCCCTCGACCAATATCCTGTCATTCCTGTCATCGTCATCAACGACGCCAAAGACGCCGAACCACTGGCTGAAGCCCTGCTCGCTGGTGGTTTGAACGTGATCGAGATCACCTTCCGCACCGCAGCGGCGGCGGACGCCATTGAGCGTATCGCGAAGCGTTTCCCGGAAATGCTGGTGGGCGCTGGCACCGTGGTGACCGCCGAGCAAGCGCACCGCGCCATCGACGCGGGAAGTAAGTTCGGCCTCGCCCCAGGCACCGATCCCGAAACGATCGCCTACTTTGCCGGACGCGGCGTGCCGTTCATTCCCGGAGTCATGACGCCGACGGACATCCAATCCGCACTGCGGGCTGGTTGCCAGCGGCTGAAATTCTTCCCGGCCGGCGCGGCTGGCGGCCCGAAACTGCTCAAGGCAATGTCGGCCCCGTATGCGTCGATGGGCGTAAAGTTCTGCCCAACCGGCGGCGTCTCCCTGGACAACATGAACGACTACCTGTCCATGTCGCAGGTCTTCGCGGTGGGCGGCTCCTGGCTGGCGACGGAAAAACAAATCGCCGATCAGGACTGGGCGACCATCACTCAACAGGTCAAGGACGCCCTCGCCAAGGCCGCCGAGGCGTAACGCACTCAAGCGGTGCCCATCCCTGGCCTCGGTACCAAGCGGCCTCATCACGGTAGCCGCGAGCGTAAGCTCGTGAACCACGTCGCCCTTTTCCCGGTGCCAGTTTACCTTTGCACGCAAGCGGCTGATGGCTTAGCCATTGGCCGCATGCTGCGCATTTCCAACACAGTCGAAATCCCGGCGCACGAACTCGATTTCCAAATGATCCGTGCGCAAGGGCCCGGTGGTCAAAACGTCAACAAGACCTCGACCGCGGTGCAGCTGTTTTTCAAAATCCGCGAATCATCGCTGCCGCCGTTTTACAAGGAGCGCCTGCTCAAGCACACCGACCACCGCATTACCGACGGCGGCACGGTCGTCATCAAAGTGCAGGATACGCGTTCGCAAGAAACCAACCGCGAAATCGCCCTGGAGCGCCTGCGGGAAATCATTAAGGCTGCGACCAAAATCGAGCGCAAGCGCCGCGCCACGAAGCCGACCCTCGGATCCAAGAAACGCCGCCTCGACCAGAAGAAACAACGCGGCGAAAAGAAATCCATGCGCCGCAAACCGGATTTTTAAACGGCACTGGGTTGAATTGACAATCCACGTAAGCTGTGCATGATTCTGTACAGATGAAAGCCATCACTTACACCGCTGCCCGCGCCGAATTAGCCGCCACCATCGACCGGGTATGTCAGGACCGCGATCCGGTCATTATCACCCGCAAACGCGACCAAGCTGTCGTCATGATGTCGCTGGAAGATTACGAAGCGTTGGAGGAAACCGCGTATTTACTCCGCAGCCCCGCCAACGCCAAACGCTTGCTCAAGTCCATCGAGGATTACCAAAGGGGCAAAGCCAAGCTGCATGACATCGATCTGGACCAATGAACGTCACCTTCACCCCGCTGGCGTGGGAGGACTATCAATATTGGCAGCAAAACGATAAACGAGTCATCAAGCGCATTCACTTGTTGATCAAAGACATTGATCGGTCGCCATTTGATGGGATTGGTAAACCGGAAGCGTTACGCCACAACCTCTCTGATTATTGGTCCCGTCGAATTACTGACGAGCACCGCATGGTCTATCAACACGGTGCAGACGGCCTCATCCTTTTCCAACTCCGTTACCATTACGCAAAATAGCACCGTTGGCAAAAGCGGCCATTAGCCATGCTTTTTTCGTGCAAGTGGTGGTGAGGGTGCTATACGGTTTAAATCCATGCCTGAGCGCGACCACATCATTGTCGTTTGCACCGCAAACATTTGCCGCAGTCCGATGGGAGAACGGTTGCTGGCCCATGGACTGGCGGCGGAGCAGTCGCCCCTCAACGAGTTGAAGGTCGTCAGCGCCGGCATATCCGCCTATCAGGGCGACCCGGCCTCACAAAACTCCGTTCGTGCGCTCAAAAGTGTGGGCATCGGCCTCACTGACCACAAGAGCCAGCAGATCAACCAGGAACTGCTCGACCGCGCCTTTGCCGTATTCAGCATGACGCAAACGCACCGAGCACTCATCGAGGCGCATTTTCGCCCGCAGCCACCCTACATGTATTTGTTCCGCGAGTTGATCGGTGAAGGTGCTTCCGTGGAAATCCCCGACCCCTTTGGTCGCTCGATCACCGAGTATGAGCTTTGCCGCGACTCGATGGTCGAGGCCATCCCCAGCATTCTGGCGTTCCTCCGCGAGCACTACACGCACTACGTGAACGAGGCATAATTTAATCCACCACCATCCCAACTGCTTTTTTCCTGAAATGAAAATCTCCATTGGCTCCGACCACGGCGGCGTAGATCTCAAAGCCGCCATCCTCAACGCAATCAAAGAAGACGGCCACGAAGTCATCGACCGCGGCACCAACAGCCACGACAGCGTTGATTACCCGGACTT
>JBNNDZ010000117.1:0-2847 GCA_050285865.1 Puniceicoccales bacterium | reverse complement strand
CTCTCCGCCAGAGTAGTGCACGAGTGCACGCGCCTTTATATAGGAAAGGCGCTGCACTACGCACACTGGCTACCCTGAAATACGAAAGCTTACCCCCGGGTAAGGAATCTATTCAAAATCCACCGCCAGCTAGGTTAGGCGACTTAGTTCGTTTTCTTGTGCCCTCAATTATTCAAACGAACGTTCGTTTCAGAGCCTAGGGAGACAAGGCCCGATGACCTGCCCGGGTTGACGTCGGCCCTTAGATTACCGCCCGCCGGAAACATTATGCCAGAGACAATCCTAACCCTGAGGGCTCACGCTGCCCGCGAAAAGATCACCCCGCGCGCGCTTCGTTGGCGTCGCCAGCAAGGCAAAGTTGAACCTGACTTCGTCGACGAATTCGGGCGTTGCTACTGGTTGAAGGACCGTCGCGCACCGCAGGAAATTAACAAAAAGAACCCAAAATAATTATGCAAAACACAATACGCCCACGCGACGCCGAACAATTGGCGCACCGAAACGAACGCCCGTTCTATGGGCGCCAACTCTCTGACAGCGCTTTTGAGGTCGCAGTTGGAACGAAGCTGACCAACCGTGCCGAGCTCCAGAAGTTCGAGGATGACTATTTTCACTATTGGAAGAACGCTGCCCTATGGGATGACCCGACCAATGCAGCGATACGGGCCGAGATCGAAGCCGTTGGTGGCGTCGTGAAGGCCTCTGAACCGCAGACCGGGGAAACCTTCGTGGTAACGCGAATTCAATCGTTTGCAGAGTCTGGCGAGCATTTAACCATTAGCGAGTTTGCCGCCGATGCGCGATTCACTGGAGCGAACCCCCCGCGCCGCTTGGAGCGCAAGGCAATCGAGACGATTTCCCGCCTTGATGCGTCACGGAAGTATACGCTGGAAACCTACGATGCTGCTCGTGACTTTGCCAAGCAACGCTTCGACCGATGGCTCGCCCGGCACAGACAACGTGCGCTCCAGCGTGAAATCGTGAATGCTGACCTTGAGCGTGAGTCCAACGAAATCCAAGCTGCCGCCGCATTGGCTGCACGCAATGATATTGTGCGGACTTTCGGAGCTCGCCTAAGTGGAAATGAGCTTGCCGCCGATATTCGAGCCCGCGAAACCCTAAAGCAATTCGGCGACCGAAGCGGTAAACGGATCCTGGACACCGACTATGTAGCAGCCATGGCCGAAAAGCGAGTTGCAGAGGGAAAAGTCAAAGGCGCCGCCCTTGCCCGCAATCCTGCCCGCACCACCGATCCCACCGCGCCAGCCTTGATTGTGGGCGTCACAGACCGCGCTCTTTTCGCATCGGGTATGCTCGCCAGTCCTGATGCTGCAATGCGATTTGACTTCGCCGCCGGACCGATGAAGCCCGCCAAGCAACCCGTGCACGGTGCAAGCCAATCCCTAGCAACCCCGCAGGCCGTCACCACCGAGGCCGCAGCAGTCTTGGCGAAATACCGCGCAATGCAGCCTGGAGCAGCACGGTCGGCATTTCGCGCAGAGAACTTGGCCACGCTGCAATCGGTAGTTTAAATTTGGGCCGAATAGCCCTTGTTCAAGGTATATTGCTCCAAGAGGGCGGTAGGCTGCATCCTGCCGCCCTTTCTTATGCCCGCTTTTCGGTAGGGAAGCGTGAGGCCGTGGGGGCTATGCAATAGTTTTTATGGGCAGTATGCGGGCAGTGGTTAGTTTATGGTCCGCCGCTTTGCTCGACCTATTGTTTTGTAACTTGTTGATTATCAAAATGGTGCCCGGGGCGGGACTCGAACCCGCACGCCCTTGCGGGCAAGGGATTTTAAGTCCCCAGTGTCTACCATTCCACCACCCGGGCAATCGTTGTATGAGGGGGAACGAAGCTGGAGAGGTTAGAGCCTGCGAAAACGATTAGTCAACGCCCAAGCTCGAATGCAGACAAAGGATTTTAAGTGCCCAGTCATTCAATCGGATGTTGGAAACTGAATGCAAAATAACGCGCCGGATTCTTCGTCGCTTTCTACGGTAAGTTGGGCTCCGATCCGTTCAGCAATTTGGGCAGTCAATGCCAGGCCTAAGCCATAGTTGCCGTTGATGCGGTCACTGGAGCGGTCAACGCGATAAAATGCCTCGAAAATGTGCGGAAGAGCGTCCTTTGGGATGCCCGGACCTTGGTCGGAAACGCGAATGGTGGCGGGTTTGTCTGGTTGATGGTAGAAACGTAAGGTGACTGCCTTGCCACTTGGTGTGTAGCGGATGGCATTGGCCACGAGGTTGTTGAGCATGATCGATAATAGGTCGGCATCCGTGCGAATGACATGTCCCTTGGGGCAAACCATAAGCAGCGAAACGTTCTTCTCCATTGCGAGCGGAGCATGGAGCTCCACGCAGGCCTCGAGTATCTGGCGTGGATCGAGGTCCACCAATGCAGGCCCCATGCTGGTCGGGCTGGCATCCAGCAAATCGAGCATCCGCCGAATAAGGTGACTCATGCTGCGGGAATTGCGTTCGCAGAGCGCCAGAGCTTGCTTGTATTTATCACTGGTGCGCTCGTGGCGAAGCATGGATTGCGCCGTTGTCAGGATTGCCGTGATCGGTGTTTTTAATTCGTGACTGAGGTTCGCAACTAGGCGGCGCGATGAGTAGGCCTGTTGCTCCGCTTGTTGCCGCTGGGTAAGCGTCTCGCGGGTAAAGGTAAAAATCACTGCCGCAATACCCACGATCACTAGTAGCAGGTTGAATTGCGAGAGTGCATAGAATGCGGCAAATGGCAGTTCAATAACACCGCTGACCTCGAGCAGCTTCCAGTTGTCGATTAGGAAAACGATTACCGGTCCTGCCGCTAGTGCCAGTCGCGCTTTACGCGAGAAGTTAT
>JBNNDZ010000116.1:0-6897 GCA_050285865.1 Puniceicoccales bacterium | reverse complement strand
AACTTCCGGAACTTAGACGTTCATTTAACCAGGGGCGGCAAGGCGACTCTCAGTTGCCTCAACTCGCTGCACTGGTGTGCGCGTCGGCCTTCGATATCGCATTGTACGACGCCTATGGGCAACTGCACGAGATGGGTGTCTATGATAGTTTAGGTCGTGAGCATTTATCGAAAGACTTATCGCACTATTTGGAAGCGAATGCGGCAGGCGTGGACTTCACTGGTCTGTATCCCGCTGACTTTCTGGTCGACGCCCCGGTCAACATTCCGGCTTGGCACTCTGTTGGTGGGACTGATCCGATTTCCGACGTTGAACTGACAGGCAACGAACCTCAGGACGAATATCCCGTCTTATTGCGAGACTGGATTGTCCGTGACCAATTGACTTGCCTCAAGGTCAAGTTGCGCGGTCATGACGCTGACTGGGACTTCAAGCGTCTGGTCGACATCGGTCATTTAGGTATAGAAACCGGAGTCAATTGGCTGTGTGCAGATTACAACTGTACGGCTCCCGATCCAGCCTACGTGAATGCAATGCTGGACAAGCTCCGGATTGAAGAGCCTCGTGTGCACGGCATGCTGTTGTATGTGGAGCAGCCCTTCCCCTACGAGTTGGAAGAGCATCCAATTGACGTACATTCTATCGCCGCGCGTAAGCCGCTCTTCATGGATGAGAGCGCACACGACTGGCGCATGGTAAGGCTGGGGCGTCGACTGGGTTGGAACAATGTGGCCCTCAAAACATGTAAGACCCAGACCGGTGCGCTGCTTTCCCTCTGTTGGGCGAAGGCGCATGGCATGACCCTGATGGTGCAAGATTTAACTAATCCCATGCTGGCCATGATACCTCACGCCTTGCTGGCTGCGCATGCTGGAACCATCATGGGGCTGGAAACGAATGCGCCTCAATTTTATCCGGACGCATCGCTTCCCGAAGCCAAGGTGCACCCTGGGGTTTACCGTCGGCAAGGAGGAGAAATTGATCTTTCTACGCTGACCGGACCGGGTTATGGCTACCGAATAAATGAGATTCAACGAACGCTGCCTGAACCGACATTCAGCAGTTAGTCCGTTCGCGCCCGACTTCAGTATTTAGCATTACGGGTCGACCACGGGAAGTTATCTGTCCGGAAGGGCGGGGCTGGAAGCCCGGCTTCATTGTAGAGATTGCCGTTGGGGTTTGAGTCCCAATTGTATCGAACGGCGATAGGAGCTTCGACTTCTGGCGATTCTACAATTACAGTGGTGCCATCAATGTGTGCGTTTGCCCATTGCCATTGTTGATCAACGCCGCAGATTGCAAAGCCTTCGAGTTGGCTTTCCGGACTGTTTCGCACGAGTGGCTCCACTAAATCTTTGCGCGATTGCACGACGTGGTTTTCAGGAACTGGAGCGGCGACTAAACCGCCACCGATGTGATCGAACTGTAGGCGAATCGTTGGCCCTTCGATGTCCATCGAGCGGAACCGGGGACCCGAGTACTCGAGGTCAAAACCGTAGTCTTGTGCTAGTGCAATCATTGCCAGGCGTTCGCCGACTTCTTCCTTGTTGCGCGGATGAATGTCCCGAGATTCGCCTAAGTCGGTTAGGATTGCCTGACCAGTATTGGGTAAGCTCAGGGTTTGATCCTGAGCATTCCGCAACTCGGCCCAAGCACTTTCCCTAGGGGCATCGTTTTTCGCTCCATAGCTGGCGAGTTGGCAAAAGTAGAACGGAAAATCGCCCTGATTCCAGCGCGTGCGCCAGTCTTCGATCATCATGGGGAATGCATCTCGGTATTGGTATGCCCGGCCGGAGTTGGACTCACCCTGATACCAAATTGCGCCCTTTATGGCATAAGGAATCAGGGGATGGATTTTGCTGTTAAACCAAGATGCGGGTAGGTTTTTACTAGCGGTTTTCGGCTCATCGGGCGGGGTCGGGAAATTCGATTTTGCCTCTTCAGAAAGCGGGGGCAGGGCGCTTTCCACTTTCATTTCCCATATCCCTTCAAGTGACTGCCAGGATTGGTTGAACGATAAGCGGAAGCGCCGAACATCGCCGCTGACTGCAAATCCTTCCTGCGGTTGATACAGACGTAGCACAAGCTCGTTCGCACCTTGCTTTATCTTCTTTGTGGAAATGTATGCGCGACTAATATCCTGATCGCCCGCATGTTTCGCTGTTTCTTCCAGTAATCGGTGACCATTCCAATAAACGTCATAGAGACCCGTAGGATAGCCTAAGTTCAACGTCCACCAAGTGCTGACATCAGGGTCTTCAATATCTACTGTGCGACGAAGCCAGATTACGCCTGCATCGGGCACGATACTTTCCGGTAATTCGCCAAGTAGTTCAACGGGTTGCCATCCTTCGCTGTCTGCTTCAAGGAATTGTTCAGGAGCGGCTGGATTCGCGTCCTCGCGGTGGTAGGTCTCTATCCACTCGTTCCACTTCGCAATGAATTCAGCCTGTTGTTTGGGGAACTCATGATAATATTCATTGTGGTACTTCTCAGCGGATTCTTTAAGAGCTTTGGATTGTGAAATCGCCTCCATGCTCATCCATTTTTCGACCGGAGTCCCACCTACAGAGGTATTAATCAGGCCCACGGGCTTGTTGAGTTCACTGGACAGCTTCTTGCCAAAGAAGTATCCAACCGCAGTGAACGATTTAATGGTGTCCGGGCCAGCAATCACCCAGTGCCCGTTGCAGTCGTATTTGGGAAATTCCGCGGTTGGCCCTGTCACGAGAAAATGCCGTAGATTGCGGTTTTCAGGCAGCTTCATTTCATCGACGCCACCTATCGAGTTTTGTAGTGTGAAGGCCATGTTGGACTGCCCCGAGCATAGCCAGACTTCGCCCAGAACGACGTCCTGAATTTCAATTCGGTTTTTGCCTTCTATGACGAGGACATGTGGCCCTTCTGATACCCCATCAAGCGGCAGATCAAGGGCCCATTGACCATTTTCTGGGGTCACCGTTTCCACAGAGAGTTCGTCCAAACTGACGACGACTTTCTCGCCCGGGTCGGCTTTGCCCCACACGGGTGCGTTAGCACTTCTTTGCAAGACCATGTGATCCGAGAATAATGCCGGCATGCGAACATCGGCATGGAGTGCACACACGGCTGTTAGCGAGGTCAGAGTGAAGGCGGTGCGGAGCTTGCAGAAAATATTTATCATTGTTCGGGGTAGGCTTGGAGTGGCAGATTTATTGATTTAGTAACGCGCTTCTCTGCTGGATTATTCAAATGAAATGATGATCTGGTTCTGTGCTTGCAGTTGCTCCCAATTGATGAAGCAGCCTGTTTCCTCGCCATTAAGCCGGATACATTTGGTGCCACCACTGTATGGCATGCGCTGGATGCTGATCCGCTTTCCGCGCAGGACGAGACCAGACATGCTGAAGGGCGATGAGTGTGGTAGCGGGTTGAGGCTGAATCCATGCAGCCTGACTTGTAGTCCGAGGTTGAGTTCAATGGCATCGCAGCACCAACTACTTGCCGCGAAGTTTTGTTTACAACCCGGATTGTCAATGGCGGGGTCCGCATTCTCAGTCTCATGAGTCAGGCCCTCAGGGTAGGTGTGCTCTCGCCAGAAGCGCGTCACGATTCGTTTGAAATCGTTGGCGGAGTCGGCATGTCGGCTGCGATTCATGATGTTCCAGTAATAGCGATCTACTGACGGATAGTAGGCACCCAGTTGGTTGCCATCTGCCATGAAGCCCGGGAGTTCTTTCGGAAGCATATAAATCCCTTGCTCAAAAAGGAAATGCTCGCGTAGGAATTCACCGATTCGATTGCACTGTTCGGAATGAGGTGTGCAGCCGAAAGGGGACACGTAGAGCTGTCCATAGATCGGATAGTAGCGGCGTTGAGTGAGGTCGGTCTCCGAAACCGAATCGACCCAGTAGCCGCGCTGGTCGTCCCAAAGGACGGATTCCATGTCGTTTCGTAACGCACTGATTTGCTCATCGTAGCCACCGCACAGTTCGTTGATGGCGCTCAATGCCTGGAAGTAGAGTGAGTTGTTAATCAGACTAATGTCATTGGCTTGTTGCTCCAATTCTTCGGGGTGATCCGGAAAGAAACCCATGCCCGTGCTGAGTGAATTATGTTTGGAGCGTGCCGCACCCGCTTTTCCCAGAATGCTCTTAGCGAAGGGTAGATGCTTATCGAGGGTCGCCTGATCGCCGGTTGCTGCAAAGTAGTTGTAGAGCAAGACGACGTAGAGACACTGGGCACTGGGGGCCATCGAGTATTCCAGGGTGAAGTCGCTCAGCATGGCATGGGAAACACCTCTTTCGGGGTCGGCGGTGGATTCGTAAAACTCCAACATGTCGCGGACAAGTTGTGTTTGACCGCTCCATACCCAAGCTTCGGCATGAACCATACTATCCCAGCCCCACACCCAGTAAGCTTGCGATGCACGTATTGCACCGGGGCGATCTGCCAACGCAAGTGACAGTGCAGTTGGAACGGTATTATTTAGTGCGGAATCCAGGCATTCGTTGCCGGTTTGAAAGTGTAAGCCTTCGTTGATCGTTTTGTGATGATTCGCGATCTTCTGATCGATGACATCACGAGCATTGAGCGGGTCGGGGTTATGATTGAACGCCAATGTGAAGACAATGCTGTCTGCTGACTCCGTCGTTTCCGTGTAATATTTGAATGTACGTTTCTTCGCTGTGCTGTGTAACGGCTGTGTGGCCCCTAACTCCATGAGGGTTTCGACAGCGCCTGCTTGGGTAGAATCAGTTGTGCGTGCGCGTAGCCCGCCATTTTCCAATATTTCCCAAGCGCTATTTTCGCGACCTTGAGCTTGTTTTCTCATGTGACCATGGAGCACGACACGGGCGCGTACAGCGCGTTGTTCTGGATTGTCGAGGACGAGGATTGCTTGATGAACAGCGTTCTGGTCGAGAATTAACTCATGCTGGATTTTTACACCTGCGAGCGTGCACTCCGAGCGGTAGCCAAAGGGGAAGTGCAAGGTTCGCTCGAACTCTGGAAAGTATACGCGATCATTGATAATAACTTGCAGGCGAAATAGTTTACTAAAGCCAGAGATTGGGTCAGCCTCTAGAAAAAGACTCAATGGATGCGGTTGCTCGCCATAGTAACGAATGTTCGTTATGCCGCCGTGAGATGCTACTGCCACCGAGACACGCCCGGAGACGTAGTGGTTGGTCGACAAGCCAAATCCGTTTAAGGTAGCCGGGGCAGGGGAAGAGAAATCAGTAATCATACGTTATGGGGCCGGTTCTGAAATTAGGCATTCTGTGTTGAAGAATGTAATTTAGCATCATGACTAGCATAGGATAGTTGGCGGGCAAGTTTAAATCTCACTACAATCCTCAATGAGTTATCCCGTTGCCGATTTTTTTGGAGGGAATGATTTTAATGGAATATTGACAAACCATATATCATATGTGATCTACACTTGAGTCGTTTGCTGAAAATCGACCTGTTGAACTCAATTCTACTTATGCCCACCTCGTTTTTTTCTAGTATTGCTGTATCCCATATTCTGTTCGTGTTGCACTTTGCCCTTGGTACAATTATTACTCAAGGCGCTGCAGAGCCCATAGTGCTGGAGCCTGCGAATGCGGCTCAGTTTAGCTACGTCAGCGAAGAAACGGAGGCAATGCTGAGGGAGGAGAATATCCTCCGCACACCGGTGGTAGCGACATTTGAGTTCAATGTCCCAGAGGATGGTTGGTATGAGTTCATCATCGAGTCTGGCGAATGGCCCACAAGTTTTCGGCTGGATGGTGAATACTTTTTCTACGGAGTCTTGAAGTCAGTTGGTTGGACTCCGGAGGAAACCGGTGTGAAGTTGCGCAATGTGTATTTGACCAAAGGCGAGCATGAATTGGTCGTGGAGCGTGGGTGGCATCCCGGGCCGCCTCGGATCAAGAAAATGACGTTGCGCCCGGGAGAGACGCCTGAGGGGATGGTCTATCTAGAGTTGGATAAGGACTACCTCGTATATCGACTAGGCGAAGCGGTGCAGCTCACGGTTCAAGCCGGGCGCACGAGTGCTGGATACCCGGTTTTTATTCGTTATGTAGACCAGCAAAGCGGAGAAACCATTTCCGAGGACGTGGTGGAAGTGCCGGCAGGTTCTGGATACTTTGAAAAAACCATTTCCTTACCTACCAATCAGGAAGGTATTTTTGATGTCATCGCAACAGGGCCAGATGGCCAGGCTGTCAATCGGACTTTTCAGTACCTCACAATTGATACCACTTCGCCGAGTGATGAGGCTTGGTCGATGGAACTGGTTGAGACGATCAACTGTGTGGAACAGGCCCCTGATTATGGGAGTGGCACGGATCGCATTGTTGACGATAATGATTTGAAGTACCGTGAGGGGGGCTACTACGGGCACATGGATAAAAATCATGAAGCCGATTGGTTCGCCTACAAGCTGAACCTGCCCGAAGTCGGCGTTCCTTATCTGTTGGAAATTGAGTATGCAGATGACGACCGTCGCAACTGGACCTACTCCATCATAGAGAAAGAGAAGCCTTGGGGACGCACTCTGACGCATGGGATTTTGTCCGGCGGTATCTATTCGCTATCTGATCAATTGCAGACCACTGAGATGGTTTTTTACGCCAAAGAGAAAGATCCACGCGTTCACTTCCGCAATTGGTGGAATGGTCAACCGGCGGCGATTTCGACAATCAATGTATATAAAATCACGGGCGGGTTTCCTGCGATGAGCGGTCTGGAGCCCGGTGAAGGGCGGCTTTTTGGCCGTTATCAGGAAGAGCCTGGCCGGTTCACACAATGGACGACCAGTATGGACAACGACAGTTGGCTGAGTGTGTGGCAACCGGCCGAGCGCATCGGCGAGTATTCACGCTTTGTTGGAGCTAATTTTTGGAAGCCGACTATTTCTGTTTATGG
>JBNNDZ010000115.1:0-26201 GCA_050285865.1 Puniceicoccales bacterium | reverse complement strand
GGTAGTCCGACTCGTCACCGGGGAGACTATGCTGGTCTCGTCTTTCTCTGGTGGGATCGTCGCTCATCTATTATTCGGCAAACCGCGATTCGGGAAGTTCGTAATCCAGCTTAAGGCTGAGCAGGTAGGCAACAAGTTGCTCGGCACGCTCAGTCGGCACAATTTCGTAGCCGGGCTTGGGCTGGTCGTTCGGGAAGGTGTCGGGAATCGTCAACGCATTCGGTGAAGGAGCCGCGCCGATTTTCTGCACCCGATAAAGGTAACGGAACGGCGGCATGACGGAGAGCGGTGACGTAATTTGCGGGTTAAACAGGTGCAAGTGATGCCAGTCGGCACTCGGCTGACGCTGACCGATCGAGGTTAGGTCCGGGCCAGTGCGGCTGGTTCCCAGAAGCACGCGCTCCTGCAAAATATAGTCACGGGGGACAGTCTGGCGATCGCCCCAACCACGCTCCCAGTCTGCACCGAATCCCTTTTGGCGCACTTGTTGGGAGTGGCAATACAGGCAGCCTTGGTCGATGTAGATCTCTTTGCCCTGCTGAGCCATACCCACGCGGGCTTGTGGCATCGGCATTTCACCCTCTTCCAAGGCGATGGGCTTAAGGTCTCCGTATTGGATGACCGAGCTGAGGATCAGACCCGACCACGAGAATGCGAGCATGAAGAAGATGCCCAAAAATAGCATGGGGAGGTTCTTCATTACGCCTTACCTCCTTCCACTTGGCCGAGGAGTGTAGGACCTTCCTTATAGCGGACCGAGCGGGTGCCAATGAGCATCCAAATGAAATTGATGAAGAAAGCAAGGTGCCCCACGGTCAGCAAAATGCCAGAAATCGAACGCGAGAACAACCAGGGACGCAGCGCGCTCATGATCGTCACAACGCCACTTTCCGGGCTGGTGTAAGGGATGTCCGGATTGTTCAGCTGGAGACCTTGAATCCAACCGCCGATATGAAGCGCGGTAAGCATCATGCCGATGCCAATGGCGACGCACCAGAAGTGCACACGGATCAGCATCGCGGACGGCCATTCACGCTGCAGAATACGGGGCATCATGAAGTAAATGCCGCCAAACATCGTCATCGTGAAAAAGGCATAAACACCATGGTGCGCGTGCCCGACCGTAAATTGAGTAAAGTGAGTGACGACATTCACGTCCCGCAAAGCCATCCACGAACCAAAAAAGCTGGCCATCGTGTAGCTCATCGCACCAAACACGATGAAGCGGAGTGTCGGCGAGCACCAGACTGCGCGGGCGTTGCCCACTGCCGTCATGTGGTGATTGATCGCGGTTACAACGACGGGAATGACCATCATCACACTGGCTACGATACCCGCGGACTGCAACCAAACTGGGATCGGGCCACCGATCAGGTGGTGCACACCGGCCCAATTGTAAAAGAGTGCCAACGACCAGAATCCGAGCAGCGACAGGTAGTAACTGTAAATAGGACGTCCCAGCACCTTCGGCATCAAATAGTAGATCGTTGCCAGGCCAACCGGTGTATACCAGAGGCCAAGAACATTATGACCAAACCACCAGTTGGTAATCGACTGCACCGTGCCACGAGCGGGCTCAATAAAGATCATCGTTTGCGCAACCACATACAGCCAAGGGAACCAAAAGAGTGCCCCAAGCAGATACCATTGCGAAACATAGACGTGCCCCAGTTCTCGGTAGCGGAACATCAGGATGCCCCACATGCCAATGAGAATGTAAGAAAAAGCGAGTAACGGTGCGACTGCCGGCGGCATTTCCAGCCACTCGACGGAAGTCAGGCCACCGGTCAAAATCCCCAGAACGCCAATCGTTACACCTAGATTCCAAAAGATACCCGCAATAAACAGCACCGTGCGGAAACGGATATTCGCCTTACATAAACGGGCCATGATCCACAGGCCTACGCCGAACACCGCATTATTCGCCCAGCCATAAGCCATCGCATTGAGGTGGGCAGATCGGGCACGGCCAAAGGTCAACCACTCCACGTTACCGAGAAAATCGGGCGTGTGCATCTTAAAGGATGCAATGATGGCGAAAATGGTACCGATAATCAGCCAGACTAACGCACTCGTCGTGAAAAACATGACGGGCAAGCGCATCTGATAATCCACCTCGCTCAAGGCCACCTTGGGCGGTTTGGCCTTGGTCTGGGGATCAAACTTACTGAAAAATGACAATAAAGGACTCATTGGGTCTGGTTAGCGACGCTCGGCCTCTTGAAGTTTGCGGCTGGCGCGGGCGGCTTCGCCGGGAAAATAATCAGTGTGCACACCTTCGGGTTCTTCGTCGGTGAAAACCACTCGGGAACCTTGGTCAAAGTTGCGAAGTTGTCCGTTTTTAGCCGACCACCATAGCGCAGCCACGGCTGAGGCGAAGAAAGTTCCCCCCAGGACCGCGAGAATAATCAAGTATGCATTCCATTCAAACATGCGCTTAAGATGACAATTGGATCGGCGATGGGCAAAATCAGATAGATGCTATTGGCTCTACTTATCGCTGGAATCAGCGTCGTTAAGGCTCGGAACCACTAGTTCCATCGCGCGTTCGATTGGGATGCGGACGGTGCCCTCCTCTTTGTTGACAACGCCATATGAGGTCGCTTGGTCAGCCTGCTTTGCCTCAACTTCGGCCAGCGTCGTTTTACGCTGCTCGACAATCTCGGTGTTAGCCGACTCACGATCCTGGGCTGGCAAATAGTAGGCCAAGAAAATAATCAACGCAAACAGCAGCAACGTGCCAAGCGCGCCGAGAATCGACAACGCGTAGTTCGAGTGGCTGGTTTCGGGCGGTCCGTGAAGGTCGTCGCTCATTGGGTGATTGCGTAAAGTTTAATTACTGGTGCGCGTGGAGTGACTCCTTGATGCGCGGATCGTGGAGTGGGATGGGCTCGTGTTTGGCGGCGCTGCGGAGCATCGCCCAGATGACGATACCACCAATGCCAATCAACGCTGCGAGGTCCCAACCGTTAGGAATGAATTGCTGCACCTTGTAGCCCAGAACGTTGTCGTAAGCCTTCTGCTTGGGCAGGATATTCCAATACATATCCAGCAGGGTGAAGGTCAGAATCCAGGTGCAAACGGCCATGAAACGAACACGGATGACCTTGGTCGGATACCAGAGCAAAAGCAGGAAAGGGATGACGAAGTGGCCGAAGATCAGCCCCATCGATACCCACCACCAGCTACTCTTGGTACCGTCAACGGTGAGTTCGCGGATGTTAAACCAGAAGGTTTCTTCCGGGATGTTCGCGTTGTAGATCAGGAAATACTGCGAGAAGCTAATGTAGGCCCAGAACACCGTGAAGGCGAGGCAAAGGCAACCCAGGAAGTAATTGTGGTTCTTGTTGTAGAACCCTTGCAGCGAACCACGCGTAGCGGCGACGTTGCAGTAAATTACAGTGGCAGCGAGACCAGCGCGCATCGAGGCGGCGAAGAACCAGACACCATACATGGTCGAGAACCAGTGATAGCTCAAGCTCATGAACAGGTCGAACGCCATGAAGGTCGTCGCAAATGCAGTCAGGAAGATACCAGCGCCGGAAATCTTGCGGCAATTGCGCCAATACTTCGGGTCTGGAGTCGCGTCGTTCGCAATTGAATTCTTGCGCAGCAGTGCGCCTAAACCACAGAACACGGCGAAGTAGAAGATCACACGAACGATGAAGAAAGGCACGTTCAGGTAAGCCGATTTGGCGGTATAAAGCGCGTCATTTTGAACCTCAACCGCGTGCACACCTGGCAACACGTAGTCTGGGTCCATCCACTTCCATACGGCACCGCTGTGGCCCATGATAAAAGGCAGTGCAATCACTGGCACGAGGAAGAGCGCCATCCACGGGAACGCCGCAAAGGCATTCTCCCATTGGCGACGGATAATAACCGCCCAGCCGGCATCGAATAGATAGGTGATCTGGGTTAGGAAAAGCATTCCAACCAGGATCGCCATCCAGAAACCGTAGGCGATGAGCCAGCTTTGGCCCACACGGCCACCACCCTGCCCCAGGTCGATGAAAAGGCCAACCAAGGCGATGAGCAGGCCAATGCCACCCACGATCAAAGCGATCGTGGAAAAATCTTTCTTGCCGCCCGAAGAAGCGGCCACGCCGGCAGGCGCTGTCGCAGCGTCAGCACTCATAGGTCAAGGTCCTTTCGGAATTGAGCGGGCACATCATCGATGCTCGCATTTTGGGCCAGTTGGAGGGCGCGGACATAAGCAATAACAGCCCAGCGCTCATCTTCATTCAGCTTCATGCCGTAGGCACCCATCAGGTTTTTACCGTGGGTAATAGTGTTGAAGATTTCACCGACGGGCATATCGCGCAAACGGGCATCATGGTAAGTGGGCGTTGCCGCCATGCCGTATTGCTTGGTAATGCCGTTACCGTCACCGGTCTGTCCGTGGCAAGGCTGGCAGAAAACCGTATACTTTTTCTGACCAAGTTGGACCAGATCGTAGGTCACATCGACCGGAATTTCTTTAATGAAGTCCCCGCTGTCGTTCTTACCGGTAAACTTGGACGGATTCTCAGCCTTGGCGAAAGCGTAATCGCCCTCGAAGACTTCCTTCACGTCCCAGTTGTAACCGCGCAAAACGGCACCGGGAACCATCGGACGGTCATCCCGCTGGTCAGGGAAAAACTCGTTTTCGCCCTGCGGTTTATATTTAGCCTGGATGTCCATATCAGGGAACAACCAGATCGGGGGCTGGCGGAACTTACCGCCGCGGAATCCAAGAATGGAGACCGCTGCGACGACCACAAACAACCAGACTGCGAAGAAGATGCGCATGTTAGGCTTCGACGACGTGGACCTTGTCGGCCCCGATTTCAGTTAAAAAGGCTTGGGTTTTCTCGAGGTCAAACTGCGGGTCGGCCTTCTCAATTACAATGAAGAAGGTGTCATCGCCGGACTTGATGAAGTCCTCATACTCGAACAACGGGTGGTTGTGACGCGGCAACATGTTCATGACGAACATACCGAGCAACGTGCCAAAAGCAGCGTTGAGAATCGTCAACTCATACATGATTGGGAA
Organism: Puniceicoccales bacterium; assembly: GCA_050285865.1. GTDB lineage: Bacteria > Verrucomicrobiota > Verrucomicrobiia > Opitutales > Cerasicoccaceae > Cerasicoccus. Next base: position 21,166 of record JBNNDZ010000115.1, on the reverse strand, counting down.
CGGGAACACCGGGCTCCAGAACGGCTTACCACCGACAATCAGCGGATAGTCAAAACCATTCATATACCACGTGATCAACATGCCCAGGCAGAAGCCAAAAATACCGCCACAAAATGTGAAGACTGGCACCTTGGATCGACCGATCCCCATCTGGTCATCAAGACCGTGGACCGGGAACGGCGTAAAGGTGTCCCATTTTTTGAAGCCAGCGTCACGCACCTTGGCCGCAGCCTTGAAGAAGACCGGGGTTTCGGTGAACTCAGCAAGCACCGCGTAAGTTGCTTTTTTACGGACAGTCATTAGTGATGCCCTCCTTTTTCAGCATAGCCCTGGCCCTGTGTGCCGGTGCCATGGCCGTGGCCATCGCCCTGCTTCATAACGGCCTTGATTTCACCCATGGGCATCATTGGCAGGAAGCGGACAAAGAGCAGGAATAGCACTGAGAACAGGCCGAATGTTCCGAAGAACGTGAAAATGTCGACGATAGTCGGCGAGTAATAGCCCCAGCTCGAAGGTAGGAAGTCGTTGGCCAGCGAGCTAACCGTAATCACGAAGCGCTCGAACCACATACCGACGTTCACGAAGCCACAGATGATCCAGACCAGCGCGGTGTTTTCGCGCACCTTCTTGAACCAGAAGAGTTGCGGCGAGATAACGTTGCAGGAAATCATGATCCAGTAAGCCCAGGCATACTGACCGAACGCACGGTTGATGAAGGCGAAGCTTTCGAAGCTGTTCGCGCCATACCAGGCGATGAAGAACTCCATCGAATACGCGTAGCCAACCATCGAACCAGTCGCCAAGATGATCTTACACATGCAGTCGATGTGGTATTGCGTGATCAGATCATGCAAACCGTAGACTGCACGGAGCGGGAGCATCAGCGTAAGCACCATGCCGAAGCCGGAGAAGATAGCACCCGCAACGAAGTATGGTGGGAAAATCGTGGTGTGCCAGCCGGGCAAGTTCGAAGCCGCGAAGTCAAACGAAACGATGGTATGCACCGAAAGCACGAGCGGCGTGGACAGACCAGCGAGCAGCAGGTAAGCCATTTCGTAATTGCGCCAGTGGCGGTTGCTGTTGCGCCAACCCATGGCAAACAACCCGTAAGCCAAGGCCTTGAGTTTTCGTCCCCCCTTCAGCGCGCGGTCACGCATGGTGCCTAGGTCGGGGATGAGGCCCATGTACCAGAAGAGCACCGAGACCGTTCCGTAAGTGGAAACCGCGAAGACGTCCCATTCGAGAGGCGAGCGGAATTGCGGCCAGATCCAGTTGCTGTTCGGCAAAGGGAAGAGCCACCACGCGAACCAAACACGACCGACGTGGAACAATGGGAATAGGCCCGCGCAAACCACCGCAAAAATGGTCATCGCCTCCGCCGCACGGTTAATGGACACACGCCATTTTTGCCGGAGCAAACAGAGAATCGCGGAAATGAGCGTTCCTGCGTGACCAATGCCGATCCAGAAAACGAAGTTCACAATCGCCCAGCCCCAATTGACCGGGTTGGCCAGGCCCCAGACACCGACACCGGTGGAGACCAGCCAGGTGAGGCCGAAGGCCGTGAAAGTCGCCATTCCGGCGGCGATCACGAACATGACCCACCACCAGAGCGGCGTCTTGCTTTCCGGTATGCCGCAAATTTTTTCGGTCACCCAGTGAAAATCACGGTTGCCGGTGACCAGTTGCGGACGCGGTATCTCGACCGGCTTAACCTGCTCGAGCACCGCGTCGCGCTTGCGCGCGGCTTCGGGACTGAGGGTCAGCTCTGCGGAGGAGTCGGACATGGTTGGCGTAGTAAAGTGTTAGATTAGAGAGTTAGTGAGCGTGACCGTGGTCATCGCCATTATGGCTGTGGTCGTCATGACCGTTGGCATGCGCCTTTTCGGAATGATCGCCAGCGCCGTGGTCGTCATGTGCGCCATGATCACCGTGGTCGCCGTGACCAGACTTAGCCTTATACTCGGCGCGCGAGAGCGGCATTTTTGAGTAATCGGGCATCGCCGGATTCGGATTACGCAACTTGGCGAGATACGTGGTGCGCGGACGGATGTTCAAGTAACCCAGAACCGAATAATTGCGGTCGGACTGCTTGGCCTTGTTCACTGCGCTGTTCTCGTCGGAGATGTCGCCAAAAGTAATCGCATTGGTCGGGCAAACCTGTTGGCAAGCCACCTTGATCGTGCCATCAGGAACGTTGACGTCGGAAGAATCCTTCGCCTTGTTCTTCTGGTTGATCTTGGCCATTTCGATACGCTGGACGCAGTAAGTGCACTTTTCCATCACGCCGCGCATGCGGACGGTGACGTTCGGGTTCTTTTGCATCCGGGTGAGTTGGCTGGCTTCAGACTTATTCTTGTTCCGGCCGAGCGGGCCAGCATAGAGGTCCGCGCGCTCACGCTTATTGTAATCGAAGAAGTTGAACCGGCGGACCTTATACGGGCAGTTGTTCGCGCAATAACGCGTACCGACACAGCGATTGTAGGCCATGACGTTCAGCCCCTGCTCGTCGTGGACGGTCGCATTGACCGGGCAAACCGATTCGCATGGGGCCAGCTCACAATGCTGACAGGCCATGCTCATGAAGTTGACCTGCGGGTCTTCCGGAATCTCGGTGGTATCCGAGTGAGGATCGGTCGCGAAGTAGCGGTCCAAACGGATCCAGTGCATTTCACGACCACGCAAGACCTGGTCCTTACCAACAATCGGAATATTATTCTCGGCCTGACACGCAATCACACAGGCGTTACACGCCGTGCAGGTGTTCAAGTCGATGTTCATGCCCCACTGTTGCGGCGGCTTAAACTGTTTCTTGCCTTCCTCGGTATTCCAGACATCCACGTTGGGAGCTGGCTCGCCAAAGGACGGAGTCTTGTATAGGGAATTACCACGCGGAACATCGAGTGCTTTCTGGGCAATCGATTCGTTGCGAGCATTGCCGTAGATGGGCGGCGAATGCGACTCCGCACCCATTTGGTCGACGAATTCCGGATTCTTGGCGTATTCGGTGTTGTTCGCCTCGCGAATGATCGCGCGACCTTCCATCGACCAGTGCTCTTGCGTATTGGCGAGTTGGAAGATATCTTCCGTGGTTTTCACCTTCGCACCGGTGGCAAGTGCCATCGAAGCAGATGATGTAGCCGGATAAGCATTGAAACCAATGCCCTTCTCCCCCTTACCGGGGCCCTGAATAATCGTACCGATGCGACCGGTTTTCTCACGGCCAAAGCCGAGAGTAATAACCACCGTGCTATCAGCGAGACCAGGCATGATATGCAGTGGGCCCTTGATGGTTTGACCATTGACGGTCAACTCGCCCATGTGAGCCTCTTCCTTGCCACGCTTATACTGGTTGGCGTTCATGTTGAGCTGGCCAAGCTTATCCATGAGGATCGGCTTCGGCGTAATGCCCAACTTTTTACCCAACTTCGGTGAAACAAGGATCGCGTTATCCCAAGTAAGCTTGGTCATCGGGTCCGGGCACTCCATCAGCCAACCGTTATTGTTATAACGGCCGTCCCAGGCGTGCGTGCTCGGAATGATACGCACTTCCAGTGACTCGGCAGATACCGCCGGAGTCGAAAGCTTCATCTGGGATACCAGCTTGCCTGCTTCAACTGCAGCATCGGAGCTGATCGTCGCGCTTGGCCAGCGGGCATCAAGCCAGACACCTTCAGCAAGCCATTGCTCAAAGGCGACTTCGCTCTTGTCGCCAGTGATCTCGGCAAAGGTTTCCTTAACCAGTTCGTAGCCCTGCCCTGCTGGATCAATGCCTTGCACCAGTGCAATGACTTCCAGTTCGGAGTAGCCGTCGAACAGCGGCAAAATCATCGGCTGGACTGGCAAATAATCGCCGCAGATCGCACGTCCGTCACCCCAGCTTTCGAGGTAATGGGTGGATGCGACCGTGACGTCAGCCAGTTCGGAAGTCTCGTCGTCGTAATAGCCATGGCGCAACACGCGCTTGGCCTTGCCGATAGCATCCGCAAAATTCAGGTCAGCCGGGGCGTCGTAAGCAGGGTTCCCGCCGAGGATGACGAGCGTCTCGACCGAACCGCCGTTGAGCAGCTCTGCCACTTCGACGATGCCTGCCTTTTCAGTGGCAGGTTGCTCGATGTATTTAATGGTGTGACCATCGGCTTCAAGGAGGCCGTTGATGACGAAAGTCAAGACATGGACTTCCTCCGGGAGGTGCGGGCCAGCAACGACCAGCGACTCACCCTTGTGCGCCAGTAAGTACTTAACGCATTCGTCGATCCACTTCTGATCGACCTGCAAGCCCTTGGCCTGCTCCTTCAGTTTGGCGACGAGGTCGCCACCGAAACCGCCCGCCTGCTCCATCAGCGATGCGGCGAGGAGTGCGGTGAAGGCCGGCATATGAGCCGTGGCCGCACGGAGGCGGTGGTCAGCCATGCCACCAGTCAGGGTGAAATTCGACTCAACCGCATAAAGGCGGTTCATGTCTTTGGCATCCTTGGCGTCTTTGACGTGACGCGCCTTGCCGAAGCCCTTGCTGTTGGGCAAATGACCGGGCTCGGTTGCTAGAAAATCACTGTCAATCGCAAGGACACGCTGGGCCTTATCGAGCTGGTAAAGGGGACGAAGCGGCTTGCCGTTAACTTTTTCCAAGGCGCGCACGGGAGCACCTTCATCAACTGGCTCATATTCAGCCCAGGTTGCTTGTGGGAACTGCTTTTTAAGCGAAGTAACGAGGCGCTTGCGGGTCGGCGAAGTGCTGGGCTGGGCCAGAAAAACGAGGCCGTCGCCCTTGCCTGCATACTGCTTGTTGAGATCCGCCAAGAGGGTGCGGATTTGTGCCTTATCAACTGCCTTGCCACCCTTTTCAAAGGATTGCTGCAGGCGGTCGGGATCATACAGATCGAGCACGCTGGCTTGCGCGTAGCTGTCGGTCGCACCGCCATAACCGGGATCAGACGGGTTACCCTCGATCTTGGTTGGGCGTGCATCATTGGTTTCAACAACCAACGGAATATTTTCCTGCGAGCCCGGGAAGGACGATGCAAAATACATCGGCACGCCCTGCACCATCTTCTCCGGTTGCTTGGAGTATGGCAGAATCTGGCGTTCCGGCATGCGGCAACCGGCAAGGCCTACACCCGCCAGACCGGCGGAGGCACCCATCAGCTTCAGGAAGCTGCGACGGTCCTGCTCGTTTGCTTCGGAGGCACCTTCGGGGAATTCCTTTTCCAGCCACTGCTGGAACTCGGGCGTCTTGGCAAGCTCGCCCGGACTGCGCCAGTAGCTGGGCGCAGCGGATTCACGCTCGGTAGGCTCGGGATGTTCAAATTTACGCTTCATCGGTGGCATCCGGAACAGCTCTGCGGCGGGTTAACTTTCCAGTCGTGCACGAACTTCGTTCCCTGCTCGATCTGCTCCTCCCGGCTGTCGTATTTGAAGTTGAGGTTAGTGACCTCATCAATAGGCCGGATATAGTTCTCGGGGTTGCGGTGACAATCCAGGCAGAAGGCCATCGACAACGGTTTGGCGTGGTAAACCTCTTCCATGTTTTGGATGTCCCCGTGGCAATGCACGCAGGAGATACCACGGTTAATATGCACCGAGTGGTTAAAGTAAACGTAGTCCGGCGTGCGGTGGATCTTAACCCACGGCACCGGCTCACCGGATTCGTAGCTGTTGCGAACGGGCGCGAGCTTCGGACTGTTGGCCTGCACCTGATTGTGGCAGTTCATACAGGTCGATGCGGCGGGAACATTTGAGTGCTCCGAGCGGTCCACGTAGGTATGACAGTAACGGCAATCCATACCGAGCTGCGTTACGTGCAGCGAGTGGTCGAAAGCGACGGGCTGGATCGGCTGGTAGCCGACCCGTAGATATTTCGGCGTCGCGTAGTAGGTAACGCCCGCAATGACAGTGCCTACCGTCAGCACAAGGCAGATCAAAATCTTGATCGGCGCGGTGTTACTCCATTTAGGGAAAATATTGGCCATCGTAGGAACCGGAAATTTGCGTAAGCTGCCTAGAGTTTATCGGCGGACATGCTCCACCGCTCGGGGCGCTTTGCGTGCTTCCACCGGGAAGCGCGCGCGTTCGGGTTCGGCCGTCGTAAGATCACGCGTGGGTGCCGCACCCGATTTCCGGGGCCAAAGCAGGAGCGCCGCGCCTGTAGCGAGGATACCCTGCATGAAAGTTTTCCGATGCGTTTTCGTGTCAGCCATGAGCAAGAAAGCAAACGAATGAAGAACGATTCCAAATCCTAATCAACCCCAAAATGCCCAGAAATTCACAATACTGAATCTTCGGGCAAATCATTAGCAGCGATTGGCTTGAGTATTAGCAGGGCTCCGAATTAACCAACAAGGCCTGACAGGTAGATCAGACCTCGAAAATCACCATTACTCCTCCTCGATCAGCACTTCGGGGACCAGCAAATATGTGCCTGCGAGGAAGAACCAGGAGCCCATCATCAGTGCGAAGAAATTTCCCCACCATTGAGGAAACTGGACCGGGCCCTGGCCGAAATACCCGACCAAACTGCTGACCAGGAAGCCCAGGGAGCCCAATAAGCTAAACCAATTAACCCACCAGGAAAGGTCCCACCAGAGCCAGGCCCACTTTTTGTGGGCCACCTCCACGACTCCCAGATAGCTCGCCGTCACGAAGCAGCAAGAGGCCAGCGTGCTGGGCGTCCAGACCAGAATGTCGGCGATCAACCAATCCATGCCCTCCACGAGCGCCATACCGCAGTTGATATTAAAAATAACCGCACCGGTAAACTGCACGACGGCAATACAGTAATCGAGGCGCTTGGGCTCGAAACCCCACCAGCGGATACGCCGACCCGGTGGCGTCTCAACCCGCTTTACCAAATGCTTTGCGATGTGCTCGGCCTTCAGTCTTAAAGTCGCATCGAAGTCCGCATTAACCGCCTCCAGAACCAACAAGTAACTCCCGAATGTAAACCAGATCGAGCCAATGAAATCGACCAGGCCGTAATTAAACGGCTTCAATCCAAACCAGTCCAATACGCCCGGAAATGCCGCGGGAACCGTCCCGACCACGAAACAAATTGAACCGAGGATAAAAATAACGCCAATCCACCAGGAAAGCTCTTTCGACCGCCAGCCCCACAAACGAATATCACGCCTCAGTTGGCGGGTATGCTCGTGAGCATGATCGGCAGAGACTTCTCCCGCCACTGCCTGCCGATGCAGCCCCCCATTCGCTTCGTGTATCACCCCACCGCGATGCTTACGGTGACGACGCGAACTCCACACATGCAGCGCCCCACTGGGCAAACGGTGAATCACGCGCGTCACGAAACGCCCTACACCATGCGAAGCCACGTGCTCCCAATCATCTGGAAAAACAACGTGCGGTGGCAACTTGGGGTCGGATCCGGCCATTGGCTTTGCATGCAAAGCCAATTTACCGTCAGGGCAACTGCGAACTGCCCCGGCTGCGCTGAGTTGCGAACCGGGACGACTTTACCAGTCGAAAAGCGACTCAAAAAAGCCGGGCTCTTCCTTCGGGCCAGTCGTCTGCCCGACCTGTCGAGCCCCCTGCTCCTTATAAGTTCCGACGGCGACGCTTTCGCCCCCCTTCATGCGGGCCATGACGCGCTGTTGCTCCGAACTCAACGCCGGTCCCTCGCTGGAGCCCGCCCGCTGCACCGGAATTCCCGCGTCGGTGCTGTTCTTCATGAACATAATGCGGTTGATGTCGCGCAAGGAAACCTCATCGACCATCTCAGAAAACTGACGCGCGTCCGGCGTATCCATTTCCGTGCCACTGAATTTGTGCGACATGACGTTGTCACGGACGGTGTTCCAATTCTGCACATTCGCCAGCTTGCGCTTGTCAGATTCCAGCGATATTCGCGCCTCCTGGCGCTCCTTCATATCGTAGGCTACCTCATTGGAGCGAAATTCACTGCCGCCACGCTGCTTAAAGGCATCCATCCGCTTTTCTCCAATACTGGAGTACGAGCCATGCCATTCCTGAAAATGAATCCGCTCATCGCCCATCATCAGGTCACCACGCGGATTGGTGCTGTTTCCGGAATCGAAACGCTTGTCGGTCAACGAGTTCGCTTCACCCAAGTCGGACAGGCGACGCGGGGCAGCATCCACCAAGGCACCCCCTGACAAGGCACCGACCAATAGCAAACCGAGAAATTTGTTCGAAAACATCGTAGAATGACTATCAGTTTAAGACCGAATCTGCAAGACTCGTCCCAACAACGAAACAACCAGACATTTTTTTAAACCACTGAAGACACTGATGAACACTGATCTTACGTGACGCGGGATCTCACAGAAGGAAACAAAGAGCACGAAGCATTTGAACCCAGACCTTCGCGTCCATTGCGACCTTCTATAGAATAATCACCCCCACGATCAGCGTTCATCAGTGCCATCAGTGGTTTAACTCCAAGATTCCCATGGAAACCTATCTCAATCTTCTCCGCCACGTGATGACCAATGGCGAGGACCGCACAGACCGCACCGGCGTCGGCACGAGGTCCGTTTTTGGCGCTCAAGCGCGGTATTCGCTCAGCCCGGATTTCCCGCTGGTGACGACGAAAAAGGTTCATTGGAAATCCGTTGTCTACGAATTGCTTTGGTTCCTGCGCGGCGAGACGAACGTCAAGTGGCTGCAAGAGCGCGGCGTGTCGATCTGGGATGAGTGGGCAGACGAAACCGGCAGCTTGGGTCGCGTCTACGGCGCGCAGTGGACGGACTGGCAGACCGCCGATGGACGCCGCATCAACCAGCTAGACGAGTTGGTCGAAGGCCTGCGCAAGAAACCACACAGCCGCCGCCACATCGTCACTGGCTGGAATCCCGGCGACTTGCCCGATGAATCGCGTCCCCCCCAGGAAAACGCCGCCGCCGGCAAAATGGCGCTCCCGCCCTGTCATGCCTTGTTTCAATTCTACGTGTCACAGGACGGCGGCCTGAGCTGCCAGCTCTACCAGCGCAGCGCGGACCTCTTCCTCGGCGTCCCGTTCAACATCGCCTCCTACGCCCTGCTCACCTGCATGGTGGCGCAAGTCGTCGGCCTCCGTCCCAAGGAATTCATCCACACCTTCGGCGACCTCCACATTTATCAAAATCATTTCGAGCAGGTGGAAAAGCAGCTCACTCGCGAGCCCAAGCCCCTGCCCCAGGTAAAACTCAACCCAGCCATCACCCGCCTGGAAGACTTCGACTACGACGACATCGAACTCCTCGGCTACGCCCCCCACCCCGGCATCAAAGCCCCGATCGCCGTGTGATTTATTGAACCACTTTCCCATTATGAGTCCCCAAGTTCACCCTAATTGGATCGCTATCGCCGCGATGGCGGAGAACCGCGTGATCGGCGTGGATAAAGGCATTCCGTGGCATATCCCGGCAGACTTCGCCTTTTTCAAGCAAACCACCATCGGGCATGTGCTCGTGATGGGACGCAAGACCTGGGACTCCATCGGTAAGGCGCTGCCCGGACGCGAGACCATCGTCATCTCCCGCTCAGCCAACGCCGCCGATTTTCCCGGTGCCACGCTGATGCGCTCACTGGACGAGTTACATGCCTTCGATGCGGGCGAGCGCACAGTTTACATTGCGGGCGGCGGCGAAATTTATCGCCAAACCCTCCCCTTCACGGCGGAAGTGCTTTTGAGCCGGGTTAAAAAAACACCGCGCGGCGACGCCTGGTTCCCCGTTTTCGAGGACCAATTCAAACCCGTCGAGTGCCTCATTGAACACGACGATTTCGACGCCATCCGCTGGATCCGGCGATAACTCTCCAAACATGGATCCCATTTTTGCCGAATTGAGTGCAGGCGTGCGCACGCACACGGCCGAGGAAACCGAAACACTCGCGGGACGCCTCGCCACCGCCTTGCCGCCAGACTGCACCCTCGCCCTCGAAGGGGATCTTGGCGCAGGCAAGAGCACTTTCGTTCGCGGCTTGGCGCGCGCGTGGGGCATCACCCAGCCCATCACCTCGCCGACCTATACCCTGCTCAACTGCTATCAAGGCCAACGTCAGCTCCTCCACGTCGACGCCTACCGTATGGAAGACCCAGCGGAGGCCGAGGCGCTGCTAATCGAAGACATTGCCCGGAGCCCCTTTTGTTTGGCCATTGAATGGCCCAGCCGCGTCCCACCCTACTGGCTGGAACGCGCATTCCGCCTGGATTTCAAGATATCCGGCGACGCACACGTTGTCACCTTGATGGTTTGACGCGGCGCGTTGTCGTCGAAGCCAGTTGAATCCCGATGGGGAACAATGCACCGCCGTCAGCATTCACTAACCGGACGCAGAAAGCAGCCGTTGAAATAGCTTCCAGCCGCTTTTTAATGCGATTGGATCCGAAAGCGGCGAGATGCCGTTTCTACGAATGAACAGCGATGCCTATGTTTTGCCTCAAATTGAGAAGCATTCCAAAAGACATCGCTGACACCAAACTAATTCGTGCGCGTAGCCTCTTCTTCGGGCTCGGACTCACCGGCAGACTCAGCCTTGGGAGCTTCAACATTTTCAACCGGCTTTTCTTCGGTTGAAGGTGCTGACTCCGCCTCCGCACTAACCTCCGCAACGGGGGCGGCGGCAGCGGCAGGCGCTGTCTCGATCTTGGCCTCAGTCTCTTTCGGAGATTCCTCAGGCTTTTCGGACTTCGGCGTAGCTTCCTTGGCGGCGTCTTTCTTTGGCGCTTCCTCCATTGGGGGCGGCGCAAAGAGACGACCATCACCAAACTCAGTGACATAGCCTTCCGTGACGAGCCAACGCAGATCAAACATCATCTGACGCACGCCCGGGTCCTCAAGCTGCTCCGGCACCGGTTTTAAATTCGGCGCAGGTGCATTCTTGGGCTCTGGCTTGGCGACTTCAGCAGTTTCAGTTGATTCCGAAGCCTCCGCAGCAGATTCCGATTCTTCGCCACCTTCCTGTTTGGCGGCGCGCTTTTGTTCGTGCGCTTCAACAATCTTGGCGGCTTCCTCTTCGGGCACTGCTTCGATGTCTGGAGCCTTTTCCTGTGGAATTTCCGGCAGAGGCTTGGATTTAACCTCCACGCCAAGAAACTGCTCCGGCAAGTTGCTCACTTCAATATTCGGATGCTTCTCGATGAAATCGATCAGCTCCTGCAAGGACTCCGCCAAACGCGTCTGTGGCGTGCGGAACTTACGCTTCACCGCACATACATACGACGCGCCCTTCGAGCCACGCTTGTAGATTGTGAAATGCATCCGGCGCAGACGGCCACGCAAGTTATTCGCGGTTTCCAGCGGGAAACGTTGCTGATGCTCACGCCAGCCCAAAATTGAGCTACGCAGCGGCCCAGCGGGAAGTTCTTCAGCCTGCTTGCCGGAGAAGCGCGCCTGATTGGTCGTGCGGACGATTTCCGCGCGACGTCGGTGGATTAGGTAAAACTTGAGCGATTCCAAGCTGTCGAAGACCTCGGCATCGTCACCTTCGGTCGCCGACTTCACCTTGTAACGCGTGATCTTCTTCATCTTATCCATCCACTGCTGGACAACTTCTTCGTCGCGGACAGATTCAATGCGCTGCTGGAACTTCTCGAACGACATGTTCGGAGTCTTGACCGCATGATGCTCGTGTACGAGCGCCTGATAGCGGTGATAATTGGGCGGTCCGATCAACTCACCCGTCACGCCGCAACGGTTGATAATCGGGAAATTGCCCGACGGTGGCTCAACTTCGATCTCTTCGGTTTCAACAAAGCGGTCGAGGTGGTTCTTAATCACGTGTGCAATCACCTGATCTTCCGAGGAGAACGGCAGGCCATCCGGCACGCTGATATAAAATTCCTGCGGCCCTTCACCTGACTTCGGGTGCAACACGACGACAAAGCGGTCGGCCTTGTCCAAAATCAAACGGGCGATTTCAAACAGCTCATACGTGCGGCAATTGGTCCGCATCGCGTGACACAGAGCCTTGAACGGAGCATCCTCCGGATAAAAGGCCACGTCGACAATCGGCTTAAACGGCTGCGGCGGTCCATCCCGGCGTGATCCACGATCCCCGCGGTCACGACGTTCGCCACGACGGCCACCACCCTCGCGACGGCGGTCATCACCGGACCGGCCTTCATGACGCGGACGCTCACCCCCGCCTGCATCTGCACGGCGGGGTGGTCGGTCTGGACGACGGTCTCGCGACGGACGCTTACCGCCCCCGCCCGGACCACCGGACTTGGGCTTGCGCGTTTCAGCCGCGCGGGCGGCATCGCTCCAGTCAGGACCAAATGAAAGATCCTGGAGTGAACTGAGGTCGAGGGAGGATTCTCCCCCGGTTTTGGACTTGTCTGATGGGTCGGACATGCGTAGCGGCAGCCGGAATTAGTTTGAAAGGAAGCCCAGTGTTAGAGTGGCAATTTGAGTTTGGCCAATAAAAAAGCGGGTTTCGTGCCGGAATCCTTATTAAAAGCAGTAGAGTTGTTTTTCGCCGAGCACTGTCCTGCTGGCGATTTGTGCCTGCAGAGCATCCATCGACACTCCCTGTCGTGCATTTTTTTGAATTTTTAGGTTGAGTTGGCTCCGTAAAAGGCTTTTCTCACCTCTTTTCCCGAAAGCCCAACTGGCAATTCGCCTCCGGGCAGTTCTTTAAAGTCCCTTGTTTCTTATTCGGCAGTGCCGATAGAATTTTATTAGTGCTCAGGTGGTGGAATTGGTAGACACGCTATCTTGAGGGGGTAGTGTCCTACGGACGTGCGGGTTCGAGTCCCGCCCTGAGCACCATTTTCGCCCATACTTGGGCCAATATTGGGGACTACGTGGAAAAACAATGCTGCACTAATTAGCGTGGCCGTAAATTAGGTAATGGCACCATTACGCGCAGCCACCGCACTCGAAGACATTGAGCAAGAGCACTTTTGCTCAACGCCTCGGTTTCCCTCAACTCGCCTTCTCGGCGTCGATACGCTCCAAGCAGCGCTGAAAATGAACATGGTCGAGGTGGAGATTGGCGCAAATCTGCATAATCTCTTCAATCTCAAGTGGATGCAGCTCGCTGTCGACCGAGGCGATTTCAAAAAGCAACTCCAGGAAGGCCTTGCGTTCACGAAGATTCGTCACCTCGAATAACCAACGGCTGACACGGAGTACATCCAACTGACTAAACGCGTCGGACAGTGAAACGATCATAACAAACTCGGCCTGTTCGCGCTCAAGCCCCCAGCGCTTGGCCAGGAAATCAATCGCTGCGGCGAGCTCACGCTCGTCAATGTAGTCGTCGGCCTGAATCACACAGGCAATGAGTATACCCGCAAGGCACAAGCGACGCAGTTCGGCCTCAGACAAATCACTGAAGCCAAGGTCACCTTCACGCCAATCCTCTACCCGGCCGGCAACGACCTCACTCACCGGCGCGAATTCTTGCTCCACCCGAGACGCCGCCACGAGCCGAAATTCCAGTGGCCGATCCATCAACTGCACCAGCATAGGGAGACCATCCGCACGGGTTTCATTAAACTTGGCGAGAAATAGCTTCATCAGTTTTGCCTCTTCCGCACAGATTTCGCCATCAGCCCGCATCATACGCTCCAGCACATAGATCGCACGTTCGCGGTCAGCCTCAGTAAGTAGATACCCTGCGAGCGCATTGATGTAGCGCGTTTGCATTGCAGGCATTATGGGGGTATCGAGCAGCTTTTGCAAACGGCGCCACTGGCCCAAATTGATTCCGGGCAGCAAATAAACCAAATCCTTCCAACAATCGCGCTCTTCCGGCTGGATTTCTCCATCCGCCCAGGCCGCGACTGCCACCACGCGCGCCAATGCCAAAGATAAGGGGAGATCTTTCATTTGGGTAACCGGCTAAAAGCCGATTAACAAATTATGTTTCAATTTACCCAATGGGAAGAAAAATCGCCTCCCCCACCCCATGAACCTCAATTTATCACCAAATAGAATGGTGCCGTTAATAGTTTTTACTCTAAAAACAGCCAACTCGCCACCGAAGTCCAGGGGACTTAATCGCTGCCGAGCAGGTATTCCGGATTCAGCTTTTCAAGGGACTTATGGACGAAAATCCCGTCCTTGCGGATGAGCTTACCGTCGAAACGGATCTCGCCCCCGCCCCATTCTGGCCGCTGAATATTCACCAGGTCCCAGTGCACTTGAGAGCGATTGCCGTTATCGGCGTCCTCATAAGCCTGCCCGGGCGTGAAGTGGAATGAGCCCGCGATTTTCTCGTCGAAAAGTATGTCGCGCATTGGTTCAAGCACGTGCGGGTTGAACCCGATGGCGAACTCACCAATGTAGCGCGCACCGGCGTCACTGTCGAATATGGCGTTCAGCTTATCGACATTGCCACTGGCGGTCGCATCGACAATGCGGCCTTTCTCGAATTTTAGACGCACACCGTCAAACGAAGTTCCGTGGTAAACCGTCGGTGCGTTATACGCGATTTCGCCTTCAACGGAATCCTTGACTGGCGCGGTGAAAACTTCGCCATCCGGTATGTTATACTGGCCGCCACAACGGATCGCCGGAATGTCTTTGATCGAAAAACGCAGGTCGGTGCCAGGGCCCGTGATGTGGACCTGATCCGTGCTTTCCATGAGGCGCTTCAGCGCAGTCATGCCGGGCTTCATGCGGGCATAGTCGAGCGTACAGACCCGGAAAAAGAAGTCCTCGAACTGCTCGGTTGCCATCAGCGCCTGCTGGGCCATGGAAGAAGTCGGCCAGCGCAGAACAACCCATTTCGTCTCGTTGACCCGGTAATTGAGCACGGGGCGCATCGCCTTCATGTATGCGTTCATCTGTTTCGGGTCGATGTTCGAGCTCTCGAAAATATTCTGGCTACCGCGCACTGCGATGTAGGCCTGCATCTGCTTGATCCGGTGGAGCTCATTTTCAGCCAGTGCTTCAAACTGGGCCTCGCTGCCTTCGGCGATAAGCTCACGGGTCACCCGGGCGTCACGGCAGATCACGTGCGGAATCGCCTTGCGGGCACGCACGGCGCGACACAGCGCGAGCACGAATTCCGTTGGCGCATCGCTGGAGTCGATCAGGACATGTTCATCCTTCTTCAACTGCGTCGAAAAAGAGGCCAGCACTTGGGCGAGATCAGTATAACGTGGGTCCATAACTATCTGAGCAAAAATTATATACGCGCCAATGGAAGAAGCAATTGGCGGACAGTTTATTCCGGCGCGCTCATTTTCGCGGTTCCCGCGTCAATCGATGCACTCGCAATCGTGGTCTCAACTCCAATCGACGGATCACTGACCAGGAAATACTCGCCACCGATATCCACGCAAACGAAGGGCATTGTCGACTTGGTGTAGCGGATGAAAACCACTTCCCGGTCGTGAATCATCAAAAGGCCCAGCAGATCAACATTCTGCAACCGCCCAAACATATCCTTCGCCGAATCTGCAACGCCGGGCTTGGCAAAGTGGGCGCGTACGCGTTCACGCTCGGCGGGGTGCCAGTAGCTCGCGATTGCGTCGACATCCCCCTTATGCAGTGCCCGGTGGTAATTAATCGCCGCACGAAATGCCGTGGTGTTGTCCCCGGTCGGCATGGCTTCGATGTTCTTTCCGGCAGCTGGCGGCAGTAGCAAGCCCTTCGTCTTCAAGACCGCCTCGTCACCCCGCCGGTATGGCTTCACCGAAGATGCCGGAAAGGTCGACAACGTGGTCAACGGTGCCGTCAGCGTGCACTCACGCAGTCGCGGAATATCGGCATGCAACTGCGTGCAGGCCAAAACGAGAATCAAAATTCGAAACAACTTCATTGCGAATTAACCACGGCGAATTTCCGAGCCAGCGAAGCGCACATGAACACGCACCACACGCTTAACGCGGCACTCGATCTTGAACGTCTTCGGGTCGATCTTGTGGGGAATTTCCTCACGCTGGATGTCTACCGTACCGTGGTATCCACGCTCAGAAAAGATATCCAGGAGCATTGCGGAAGCCAGTGGGTGGTCGAACAACTCGCTTTCGCTGTTGATGATCGCGTAGCCGGAAATTGAGTGGCGCTCGACAATCGGCATGAACTTTTCCGCCACCATCTGCACTACCCGGCTAAATAAATCGGCCTCCTGCTGTTGATAATCATCGAGACGTTTAACCAGTTCCTGACGTGCGTGGGTAACGATCTCACTCGCCAATGGAATCTGCGAAACAATGTCGAACGTGCGTTGCTCCAACTCCAGCGTGCTCTGATACTGGAGCTCCTTGATAACACGCTCGCGGACCTCGTCGATCGAGCCAAACGCATTAACATAGTGGTAGTGGAACACCTCGCGCAAGGACTTCAGTGCCTCGTAGGTAATGTCCTTGAAGGTACGGTAACGTCGGCGAGCAGCAGTGTCATCAAGGTCCGTCTTACGAATTTCCTTGAGCTGGCCCATGCCCGATTCTTCGACTTCCTTGTTGTGCTCGCGGGCCTTAACGCCGCGCAAAAGCTGTCGCCGGACGCTTTCTTCCTCATCAATGAACAGTACAATGATATGGAACTGCGGCTTGCGGAAACGCACACCGAGTAAGGTGTCGCGATACTCCGAACGGAGTTCGTTAAGCCTGCGATAAAGCAATTTCAAGCACTCCACCTGCGTCTTGGAACGGGGGTAACCATCGACCACCACACCGCTCTCATAGCGTGGATCGAGCAGACGCTGGAAGACGAGCGAGGTTACCTCCTTGTCGCCGACAAGCATGCCGGCATCAATACGCTTACGGGCATCCGGGCTATTGAGCAACTCGCTGACGACGATTGGTGCCTCCGTAAAGTCACGGTACTCCATCAGGGTGCGGGTGTGCGTGCCTTTACCGGCACCTGGTGCACCGTTCAGCCAGTGAACCTCACGGGGGAAAACGAGGTTGTCATGCCCGAAATCCTCCTCGAGCTCTTGCCATACCGCGTTGAAGATGAGCGACGCATCCTTAATTTCAAGGTCCTGCGGTCGTTGTTTTTCGTCCTTGGCGGCGGCTCCATTTTGAGCGGGAGCGGGTGCCTTTTCGGTTTCAGCTGAAGACATAAATGTTGAGGAGAGTCCTTTCAGGGTCAGGAAGAGCGATGCTGGGTTTGTAACATAAGGAATTTGCCATGCCAGCCCAAATTCTACCCAGAGTAGCTTTGTTTCAACCAACTCGCCCCCGCCATCTTCATCGCTATCGGTTTCTTCGCACGTAAGTTTTCGATGGCGATAGCGATTCCGATCGCGATGGGAATTGTAACAGCAATGGGTGGACTGAGTTGATGCTGATCACCCACGCCTGCCGAATCCTCTTTTCAAAAACCGGAAATAACACATGGTGGGGTGATTGCCGCATGGACCTGTCTTTCAAAGAACGCTGGAAGCACCGCCTCGAACGACTGGAGGAATTCACGATCGACGTGGCCTTCGACCGTCGGCATGGCCGGATCGAAAGCCTTTACGGCGGCTTTCTGCGAGGCCTGTCACAGATTTTCAGCGGCATTGTCCAACTGCGGACCTATCTCTATGAGAAACGAGTCCTGAGGGATCAGCCCCTCGGCTGCCTCGTTGTTGTCGTCGGCAACCTGACCGTTGGCGGAACCGGGAAAACGCCCGTCGTCGAAAAATTTGCGCGCTCCCTCCACGAACGGGGACGCAAAGTGGCGATCCTCAGCCGGGGCTACGGAAGTAAGAAAGAACCGTTGTACCGGCGATTCATCCGCTGGCTGACACACCGCCAGGCACCACCGCCTAAGATCGTCAGCGACGGTGAGAACGTTCTTCTGGATTCCCACATCGCCGGGGACGAGCCCTTCATGCTCGCCAAAAATCTGCCCGGAGTTGTCGTGCTGGTGGACAAAAATCGAGTCAAAGCGGGCGAGTATGCGATCCGTCATTTTGGGGCCGATACCCTGCTCCTCGACGACGGTTTCCAGTACCTCCCCCTCCGCGGCCAGCTCAACCTGTTGATGGTCGACAAGAACAACCCATTTGGGAATCAGAACCTACTCCCCCGAGGCATCCTCCGCGAGCCGGTCAAGCATCTCTCACGCGCATCCTACGTCTTTTTGACCAAGAGCGACGGTGAGCCCGACCCCGAGCTTGAGGCGCTCATTCGCCACCACAAACCCGGCACAGAGTTCATCGAATGCACCCACCAGCCGAAGTACATTCAGTCGGTATTTACTGATGAGCGCCATGACTTATCCTGGCTCCAAGGCAAACGGGTCGCAGCCTTCAGTGGCATTGCCACACCGGAAAGCTTCGAAAACTTCCTGACCAATCTCGGCGCGAAAATCGTTTTCAACCGCCGCTACCTGGACCACCACCGGTTCAGTGCCTGGGAAATCGAACAATACTTCGACCAGGCAAACGAGGCCCAGGTGGACCTCGTCATCACCACGGAAAAAGATGCCGTCCGCGTGAAGCGTGATTGGGCACCCGAGCAGGCCCCCTTCTTCTATCTGCGTCTCGAAGTGGAAATCCTCCGTGGCGTGAAGGACTTCGACGAAGCCGTCTCCCGAATCTGCTTCCCCAAAACAAAGCTCCACACCGGTGCCACCCGCTCGCCCTTCCCCACCCGCAAGGCGGGTTAAAGCCAGGCAAACCTGCGAAGCTTCTAGCTTTTCATCGACAATGCAGCGACGGCGGCTTTACCTAAAAGCCTGCTCTAAAACGACTGCTGAATCATGGCTGCTGCTCGAAAACCATTCTACCGCGAAGAATTTAGCCTCATCGTAGGCTTTGTCACGGCCGCGCTTTTCCTGGCGTTTGGCAAAGGCTGGCTCGAAGACCTGACCAATCTACCCAAAACGCTGGCGCTGTTTGCCTGGCTTTTTATCATCATGCTTTGGTCGGCTTTCGGCGTTGTTAAACACGCGGACTGCCTCGCGATAAAACTCGGTGAGCCATACGGAACGCTGATTCTGACACTGTCGGTGATCTCCATTGAGGTCATCATGGTCTCAGCCGTCATGCTAACGGGCTCGGACAACCCCACCCTGGGACGCGACATGATGTTCGCCGTGGTGATGATTGTGCTCAATGCACTCGTGGGTCTGTCCATTTTCATTGGAGGCATAAAGCACCACCAGCAGGAGTTCAATCTTCAGGGAGCAAACACGTTCCTGACGATGCTGATACCAATGTCCATCCTCGGCCTGCTCCTGCCAAACTTCACACAATCGTCCTCACCAGGCACATTTTCCCCGGTGCAATCGATTTTTATCATCGTGGCGACTTTTGCCCTCTACGGAGGATTCCTAATGATCCAAACCATGCGGCATCGTCCCTTTTTCATGCCACCAAGCGGCGAAGAAGATGAGCACGCCCACGACCATCTGGACATCCGCAGCGTGCCCTACCACATCGTGCTCCTGGTGCTCTCGATGCTACCCATCGTGCTGCTTTCCAAGAAAATTGCCAAGATCATCGACTACGGCATCGCCACGGCGGGCGCTCCCGCAGCCCTCGGCGGCTTCCTGGTTGCAATTCTTGTGCTCGCGCCGGAAGGCATGGCCGCACTCAAATCCGCCTACAACAACAAGCTTCAGCGCTCGATGAACATCTGCCTGGGGTCCGCATTGGCGACGATCGGCCTAACGGTTCCCGCCGTTTTGGCCATCGGAATGATCACCGGCAAGGAAGTCATCCTCGGCCTGGATCCGGTTGGCGAGATCATGTTGATCCTGACCCTCGCCGTCTCCGCGGTAAACTTCACTATCCCCCGCACCAATGTGGTGCAGGGCTTCGTGCACATCGTCCTTTTCGCCACTTACTGCCTGCTTATCTTCGATAACTAGGGCGTTTCTTCAAAATCAATGAAAGAGATAGATTTTGATACAGGCAATGGCGATGAATGCCATGAAGGACTTGACCGTTTTGTCGAAACGAGTGGCGAGTCTTCGGTTGTTTTTTAGCTTATTGAGGGCATTTTCGGCGAGGTGTCTTGCGGCGTAAAGGAGCTTGTCGCGATGGACGGGAGTCTTACGGTTGGACTTGGCAGGGATGACAGCGGCGCTTGCCTGTTGCATGACACCTTCACGTATGGTGTCGCTGTCGTATCCCTTGTCTGCGATGACGGCCTCGGGAGTTTGCACACACTGCCTGAGCAAGGCCAGGGCTTGGGTGCAATCGGCTCGTTCGCTGCCAGTGACGATGTAATGCAAGGGGTAACCAAGAGCATCGCTAAGCTAATGTATTTTACTGCTAAAGCCGCCTTTGGAGCGGCCCAGAGCCTGAGCATCCTGACCGCCACGGGCTCCGGCTGCGTGTTGATGGGCACGCACGACGGAAGCGTGTGTAAACACTTTTCTAAGGGCCGAAGAAGTCAGGCAAGTCCGGGCACGGGCTGCCAGTATGCAAAACCCAGAACATTGCCTCGATCATCAATCGGTCATCTTTGGGCGGACGACCTCGAGTCAGGTATTTTGCATCACGGGCTTTGAGCCGGTGTGCGTTAATCTTTTTAGGGCGACCCAAACCGAGTCGGTCAAAACGAGCCTATCTTGTTGCATGTCAATAATATGCAATCAAAATACAAACATAGATCGATCACTTTTCATCACAAAAGTCGATTTTGAAAAAACGGCCTAATTTATTTCCAGATGTTGGGCTTTCGAAGACGAAATTACCCCGTTTGATAATATACTCTTTATACCCAATGATCCGGCTCTGGAGGCGAGCCGCTTCGTATTGTTCTGCCCTAAAAAAACACATCTCGCGCCTTAATCCAAGGACGCGAGATGCTTGCTATAGTTGACTGTATAATTATGAAATCTGATCTATTTAGCCTTCTTCCGATTACGACGGATCAAGAGAGTGGAACCGAAGACCGCAACAACCAAGCTCAGCATGCCCGGCTCAGGGACCACCGTGTAGGTCAAATCAATTGAACCCGTTCCACCGTTAAATTCTAGTGAGCCGGAGCCAATTCCCTCTCCGAGGTCCAGATTAAGGCCACTAGTTAACCCACTCCCCGTAATCGTGCTGCCGCTATCACTGTAGAATTGGAATAGGCTGACGGTGTATTCGCCATCAGTCTGCTCACCAGTCAAAGTCACGCTGATAGTGTTATTATCGAGCGCAAGATCCCCAGACTGGTAATTCCAGAAATGCAACTGATCCGGCACGCCGCCCGAGGCATCCAACTCGAAGCTAAAGGTAGCTCCAGCGTTCATGGTCAAAAGTGCGGCCGTGGTATTTGCCCCATCAAAGGTCAGGGTGCCAATGCTATTACCCGGCGCTA
>JBNNDZ010000114.1:0-4823 GCA_050285865.1 Puniceicoccales bacterium | reverse complement strand
ATGCGCTCATGCCCCAGCAGGAATTTTGCATAGGTCCAGCCGCGGTTCTCGTCGCCGACCCGCTCGCTCACCGGCACGCGGACATCGTCGAAGAACACCTCGTTCAGGTGATGCGCACCGTCGATGGAGACGATCGGCCTGCATCCGCACCACGGGTAAGGCGTCACGATGCGCACTCAGTCCAAGGCCGGTCACGAGAACACCTTCCAGGCCCTGTGGCAGCAAGCAGCCCAGTGGGATATCTGCCCAAAGCGGCTCCTCCTTATCCGGCGGAATGAGCATGAAGGTCGGGTCGACCGTGAAACCGTGAGAGTCAAAATTCGAGGTCGCCACGCAAATGGTGTCCGGGTAGCGATGCTGGTAGAGAATGTCCACGGGTGCGATACTGGCTTCACCGACGATTTGGCGGCGTTCGCGGGAATCGATTAACTCACCGCAATCGAAGTCGCCCTTGAACTTCAACTTGGTCGAAACCAGAAATGCCGTGCTGTCGATTAAGTCGGTATCGTCCGAAAAACTGTGGTCCGAATTGTGGTAATCGCGCCGCGGATTGATACCCGCCAAACCCGTTCCCTGAACCGCAACGTGCTCCTTGCCGATGACCACCGTCGGCGCACCGGCTGCCGCCGGGACATCTGAACAACCCGTGGCATCGACCACGCAGCCAGCTTCAACAAAGCCATAGCCGTAGGGGCCTGCGAGGATCAATCCGCTCACCCGTGTGCCATTCACCAACACGCCAACACATATCGTAGAAAACCAATATGCGCAGCCTGCCTCGAAACCGGTGTGGTGATACCAGGCGCGCTTGGCGGCAACGGACCACGAGCCCGCGTTTTTGACGAAATACGGATCGTGCTCCATCGCGCGGACACCTTCGTCGATCTCGTCGGTAAAGCCGACGCGGTTACCGCACCAATAGTTCGCAATTTGCCCCATGGTGCCAACGCCACCGAGCCCGGAAGTCGCCTCGACCAGCAAGGTGTTCGCACCGGATCGTGCCGCCGCAATGCCCGCCGGAGCCCCGCCCGTTCCGCCGCCCACAACCACGGCGTCAAAGCTGCCCAAACGCGGCAACCGGGTCGCATCAAACGTCACGGTCGACTCACCCTTGGCCCCCGGTCGCAATGCATCGATCAAGCTGCAAACCTTGGCCTCGCCAACATCAACGGCGCCTGCGCAACTCACTGCAAGAGGACCAGCATACGCCTCTGGCAATGCACCGGGGAGTTCGCCCGCGAGTTCCGTCGCCAGCATCATCGCGCGCACCGGAGAGGCAAAAACCGCTTCCTTACTCCCGGAAAGCGCGGCGGATTCAGTCAACGCGAACAAGCCGTCGGCGACCTTTAAATCACTCAAGTTCGGCAGCTCATCGCAAGCAGCCGGACGGCGCGTTAGGCGCACTTGATGGCGATATTCCATCGGCAACCAGCAGCGCTTGTTGATCGCGCTGAAGGCATTCGCCACCTCGATCGGGTTTCCACCGCCAAAGTCTTCAGTCACCGAATAACGGCGCACGCGAATCGCGCACTCCACTCCGCCGTAGCCAAACAGCTTGGGGTAACCGGGCAATTCCACAGAGCTGATTTCGCTGTCCGCCACCTCTCCCGCGCCTTCGTAAAAGACCACGTAATCGACCTCCTGTTCGCCCGTCAACTGATGCAACGTGGCACTGCCGTCCTGACGCAATACGTTGCCCTCCAGGGTGGCATCGACAACGGCCCGGGCCCGAATAGCCTGGTGACCGGAGCGGTTTGCAATCGCAACACCGCTGACTTGCCCGGACGCAGAACGCAGCACGCCAGCGGGGTGACAGTTCAACAGGAACGGAATCCCGGCCGCGACCAACGATTGCTCCAAGGTCAGCTTCACGTGCATCGGCGTGGGCGGCTGAGTACCATCACCAAAAATATCCCGGGCCAGCCCAGTGGCATTGGCCGCATCCGACTCGGTTGGCCAAAAACGATAAGCAGCGCAAATGTCTTCCCCCAGGTACGGACTGCCGCCGATCAGGTAACATTCCAGTCCGCGTTTTTTGGCCGACAAAGCAAGTGCCACGGCGGCCGCGCTGCCGCCAACGACAACAAGATCAACACTGGCAATTTGCGGAATTTCAGCATCGCGGGATAAGGGTTTCAGCATAGCAAAAGCATCCCGCAACGATCATGTTTCCTCAAGTTGATTTGCCTATACAGATTGCGCATAGGCTGGTATATTTTCCTCATTCGATGCCATTATCCGATTCCCATTTCACTTACGAGATAGGTCTTAGCTACGAGGGCGAAGTGCCACCCCAGTATCGGACTCAGGCGCTGATCTCGGGCGTCTCGTACGTTAGCTGGTATCTGCGCGAAGGCTCCGTCACCATGGAAACAGCGGGCAAACGCTACGACATCACGGCCGGGCAATGGGCCTTCATCGATCCGCTTACTGCGAAGACACACCGGTTTTCCGACTCAGCCCTACTGGTGTCGATCCGCTTCCAATTGCAATGGCATGGCCTGCCCTTCATACCGCCGCTCAACGAGCCATTCATCTACGATAAGACCGACACCGAACTCCTCCTGGCCGCACAATCGCTTTGTGAATTCCAGGCACAACATGGCCGCACAATCCATCTGGAATCCGCGCAACTCCAGGCCCGACAAGCCGTCCGTTTCTTTCAATGGCTGGAACAATGGCACCGCGTTCGCAATCACTCCGGCAAGCCCTTAGTCCCGCGAAACATTGACCGGCGCACCTTGAAGATCATTTCCATCCTCACCGAAAACCCCGGCGTCGAGCCGGTAGATTACACGCAACTAAGTCACGCCGTCGGACTTTCCAGAGCGCAGATTGACCGGATTTTCAAGGCGTCCACTGGCCTCACCCCCAGCCAATGGCAAAGCGCACAATGCCTCAAATTGGCGGAAGATCACCTGCGCGACAACCTGCTCTCGGTAAAAGAAATTGCGGCCGAGCTAAACTTTTTCGACGGCTCGCATTTCTCAAAGTGGTTCCTCAACAAGATGGGAACTTCGCCCAGTGCCTGGCGCGAATACACGAATACTCCTTAACCGTTAAGTGAGTCGCGGGTTCTTGGAAATTTCCATTGCCGGGAAATTGACCACTTCCGAGCTCAAACGGAATTGGCGTTGATACTCGACTGGTGCCATCCCCATCTCCTTGCGAAAAACCTTGGCAAAGTGAATACGATCCGAAAAACCACAGCGGTCGGCCACATCACCAATCAGTATATTTGAATCACGCAACAAGGTCCGGGCCAATTCAATCCGCACGCGGCGAATGTGGGCACTCAAGCTTGTCCCGGTATGCTGCTTGAAGCGGCGGCTCAGGAAATCCGGGTGACAATTCAAGTGCGCGGCAATGGTCTTCACGTTGAAGACTTCCGTGATGTTCGCATCGATATAGCGTTGCGCTTCCTTCACCACGTAGTGGACCGGCTCTTCGTCGGTGTGGGAATACTTCTGTAAGCAAGCCCCATTGGTTTCGACGATCTCTTTATAGGTAAAAGCCGAATCCTTAAGTGTGCGGGTCTGCGTCTCGTAGTTCACATGGATCAGCCCGTAACGATGCTTGTAGCCTTCCTGCCATTCAAAATTGTCCAGGAGTGACCAGTGAAAATAGCCCTGCACGTCAACGCCATCCTGCATGCAGCGGCGCAGCGAGAGCAAGTTACGGACGATGAAATCGCTACGGGCACTATCGTGAATGCCGCCATCCAAGCTCACCTGATCCAGCAAGGAACAACCGTTCTCCGCCACCACCACGGGCAGACCATAAAGTTCATGAATGAAATACGGGCCCCAATATAGCGCATCCGAATTCAGCGTCCATTCATAAAGCGAAACCGGTTCCCCCTGCGCAAGTTCAACTGCGACGGGCACGCCATCGGCTCCCAGTCGCACCGGCGGCGCCTGAAAAATGTTACACCCAAAGAAATCAATCGGCTGATGGATCAGCTTCATATCGGCAGCCGTCCAATCCGGGACCGCTTTCCCGTAAACGCCGAGGCCATCTTCCGGGTAGTGCCCCAGCAAAACCGGATCCGCCCACCAGCGGGTGTTCCAGACACTGTTGGTATAAATTGCGCGACTGGCCTGCCTGGCTGCATTGACGTCATCCGTTGAGTCTGTGGCGGGCCGATATATCGACCCTGCCCCTGACCAGCCCACTTGCGGTTCCAGCTTCGCATGTTCACGAATTGCCTGCACGGAACGCCCATGAGCCAACAAAGCATGATGCCCGGCCAGCAAGGTCTCGCGCATGCTCAAATTCAATCCTGGCGCGTGCGAACCGTCGCGATGCCCTAAGCCGATGAAGCACTGCGGCTCATTGATCGTCATCCATTTCGATACGCGGTCAGAAAAATGCTCAACGACGACCTTCGCGTATTCTTCGAACCACTTCGGGCTTTTACGGTTCAGCCAACCGCCACGCAGGAAAAGCTCATATGGATAATCCCAGTGAAAAAGCGTCACCCACGGTTCGATATCATGCGCGAGTAATTCGTCAATGAGTGCATCGTAAAACTTGAGTCCCTTGGCATTTACCTTGCCGGTGCCATCGGGAAGTATGCGTGCCCAGGACAAGGAAAAGCGGTAGGCTTCCAGGCCCATCTGCGCCATGTAGCCAACATCTTCCTTGAAGCAATGGTAGTGGCCACTGGCGATTTTACCATCCTGCCCGCGGTATATGCGGCCTTCGCGCTCGACAAACAAATCCCACACTGAGGCACCTTTGCCGTCCCGATCCCAGCCTCCTTCAATTTGATAGGAGGATGTCGCCACCCCCCATTTGAATGTGTCAGGAAACTGGTAGGG
>JBNNDZ010000113.1:0-5054 GCA_050285865.1 Puniceicoccales bacterium | reverse complement strand
ATTTTAGGGCGCTGCCATTACGATGTGTTCCCCGATGTCGGGGAGGAGTGGAAGGCGATTCACCAAAAGTGTCTCCAGGGTGAGGTTGCCTTTAAGGAAAAAGACTCCTGGCGCCCGACTGGTTGGGAGCACGATCAATATCTTCGCTGGGAAATCCGTCCATGGTACGAATCGGATGATAAAGTTGGCGGGCTTATGATGTTCACAGAAGACATCACCGAAGCCGTCTTGCGTGAGCAGGAACTCGTGGAAACCCGTGAAAAAGCGGAAGCCGCAAACCGGGCGAAGTCCAATTTCCTGGCGAACATGAGCCACGAAATTCGCACGCCAATGAACTCAATTCTCGGATTCGCGGAGTTACTTTCCAAGGAAATCGAGAATCCGCGCCAAAAGCAGTTTCTTAACTCCATTCAGTCCAGCGGTAAGACGCTGCTGGGACTGATCAATGATTTGCTCGATCTGGCAAAAATTGAGGCCGGAAAAATCGAACTGGTGCCCAAGCCAGTGAACTTGAGGCAGACCTTTAACGAACTCATGGCCGTCTTTCAGCTTCAGGCTGGGGCAAAAGGCGTGAAGCTTCGTTATGAAATTTCCGGTAAGCTGCCAGAGTTCGTCATGATCGATGAATTCCGGCTCAGCCAGGTGCTCCTTAATTTATTGTCCAACGCAGTGAAGTTCACCTCCAAGGGAACCGTCACGCTGGAGCTGAAGGTTACGGAAAGTAATCTTGCTTTGGATCTCGAATTCGCCGTGGCTGATTCCGGGTGTGGCATTCCGGACTCATTCCGTGAGCGTGCATTTGGTAAGTTTGAGCAGGCGGGCGACAGTGCCTTGGGTGGCACAGGACTGGGGCTGGCGATCAGTTCCAAGCTGGTCAAGCTGATGGACGGCAAACTCGACTATTCGAGTAAGCTTGGAGTAGGGACACGGTTCTGCTTTACCGTTTCCAATATCTACCAGGCTGCTCCGGCAGTGGACGCCATGCCTTACCATCGTGACAAGCATCGCCTGGTCTTTCCCAAGAGCACCTTATTGTTGGTGGACGACGTCCCGGAGAATCTCAAGCTCATGCGCGCGGTCTTCGACCAGGAAGAGAATATCACCACGGTGGAGGCCACTGGCGGAGTCCAAGGGCTCGAAATGGCACAACTGCACCAGCCGGATCTCATCCTGCTCGATATCTCCATGCCCGATATGGACGGGCGGGAAGTCTGCCAGCGACTGCGCCAAATGGAAGGCTTCGCCGATAAGCCGATTCTCGCGGTGACGGCTAGTCTCCAGAAGTCGGCCATGGAATTACTCGAATTCGGATTTAATGAATGCTTGATTAAGCCCGTACCCCCACAGCTTTTGTTGCGGTCATGTCACCGTTGGCTCAATGGCTCGACCAAGCCAGTGACCCCCAAACCATTTGCCGATCGCAATAGTGGCGATGTGGCAGATGAATTGCTCCCGCCAGACATCGCCTCGGCTTTGAAGGCTGAGATTGCCGGACACGAAAACGGCCTCGTTTTGAAGGAACTCGAAAAACTGGCGACCAGAATCGAAGCCATGGCCGATGAGCACAATGCTCCCCGCCTGAATGAGGTCGCTAAAACCCTCAAGTTTTCCGCTCAATCATTTGACATTGCGGGTGCCCGACAGGCACTTAGTGCCATCAACGCATATTTAGATCACGACTTATCTGCTGAATCATGAAGCTAATCGACCAACACCGACCCGGCGGGCAACCCATGTTGCTTGCTGTTGATGACCAACCCGAGAACCTTCGTGTGCTTGGCAATGCTTTGTCTGGAATGGACATGAATATGGCATTCGCCATGAGCGGGGAAGAGGCCTTGGCATGGCTGAGTAAGAACCTGCCCGACATCATCCTGATGGACGTCAGTATGCCCGGAATTGATGGCTTCGAATGCTGCCGGCAGTTGAAAACACGTGAAGAATTGGCTGATGTGCCCGTCATTTTCCTGACAGCCCGCGTCGAGGTGGACGACATCAATGCTGGGTTCGAAGCGGGAGCGGTGGACTACATTACCAAGCCGTTCAATTCTTCCGAACTGATTGCCCGCGTGCAAACCCACTTGAAGATTCAAGACCTGAGTAAGGTTTTGCATTGGCACTTGGAGCTCAGCAACGAACTTATCGGTATCATTGCCCATGATATTCGCGGGCCGGTTGCCTCCATGCGGTGCATCGGCGAATTGCTCATGGACAGCTATCCAGAGTGTTCTGACGCCGAGATGAACGCGGATAATCAGGAACTCATTCGGGCAATTATTGGCAGCGCGGACCGCACCATCAACACACTCAGCGAATTGCTCAACGCCAAGATTACGCACAAGGGCGAGTTCAAGGTCGAGTTGAAGGACTTTAAGCTGTCGGATGCTTACGATGCGGTTCGCCAGCGCAATGTCGGCCAGTCCCTCAAAAAGGAAATCGCCCTTTGCTTCGAGGGCGACGAAATACAGGTCCATGCCGACCCCTGGCTCCTGTCCGAGGCACTCGACAACCTCGTCAGCAATGCCGTGAAGTATTCGCCTTCGGGCAAGAATGTGACGGTGCAAGCCATCACTGATGCAGCCGGTGTCTTGCAGATTATCGTGCAGGACGAGGGGCCGGGCTTTCAGGCCGAGGATTATTCCCGCTTGTTCCAGCGCTACGAACGCTTATCCGCGTCACCCACCGCCGGAGAGCCCTCATTTGGCCTCGGTTTGTCGCTGGTGAAAGATTTGATGACTGCGCAAGGCGGCAACGTTGAGCTACTGAGTCAGCCCGGAGAAAGTGCCCGTTTTGCGCTGACATTGCCCAAGAGTGATGCGCAGATCGAGGTCGCGTAATTATCACAGTTTGTGCATTCGGGCATTGTCTTAGTGTAAGTGAGTCCGTATCTAAGCGGCTTTACCTTGGCTCGCTGGCTGCTGAGGTAAGTTTTCCTGCTGCTGTAAAATGGACAAATTGGACTACATTTCGCTGGGCCTGATTTTCTTCTCGGTGGTCATCATCGTGATCGGAATCGTGAAGATTCACTGCTACCCGGGTAAGGTCGCCGAGGCGCGGGGTCACCCGCAGGCCAAGGCGATCGAAGTCACATCGCTATTGGGATTGCTGATTTTTCCACTATGGATGTTTGCCTTGGTTTGGGCCTATTCCAATGCCATCATTGGCAAGCTCTACCGGGAAGAGCCCAAGGTCGAGCCGAAGCCGCCCAAGCCCTTGCCGGAGTTCCTCGAAAAACACCGCAAGCACCGCCGTGACGATGCCAAGGCCGACAAGCCAAAGGCCGAGTCGAAGCCATCCAAGGAGGACAAGGCATAAGGCCACGCCATGGAACTGCTCGTCACAATCGCCTACTTTTTTCTAATCCGGCTGGTATTTTTTGAATACAAGCTGATCCCCTGGAATCTGTTCACCCAGTTCATCGTCTTTGGGCTGTATTGCTCGGCCCTGCTGACCGAAGTGCTGCTTTTGGGCCAGTTCACGCCGTATAGCAAATACGCCTTCGTCCAGAACTACGTGGTGCAGATGGCTCCGGAATACGGTGGCATGGTGGAAGAGGTCTACGTGGAGGCCAACCAACCAGTCAAAAAGGGTGACCCGCTCTTTAAGATGGACCCCAAGCCGTGGCAGGATCGCGTCAAAAAGCATCAGGCGCAACTGGCGCAGGCCAAAGCAGACGTTGCCACGCAATTGGCTCAAGTCGATGAAGCCAAAGCCCGCGTCGAGCAGGCAATCGCGCAGTTGGATTTGGAGAAGGTCAAGCTGAAGGAGTTGACCGCCGCCAACCAGAAGAACGCTGTCGCGACGATCCGTATTCAACAGCAGGAACAGACCGTGCGCAATGCGGAGGCCCAGTTGGCCGTCAACCGCGCCACCCTTCGTGCGACCGAAGCGGCCTACGACGCCATGCTGGATGACAATCACGCGCAAGTGGCGGAAATTGAAGCGGAGCTTGAACTTGCCCAATACAATCTCGATCAAACGGTGATCTACGCGCCCTCGGATGGCTACGTGCCCAATATGCAGCTTTTCCCGGGGTCGTTTATCCGCCTGAAACAGCCGGTCATGCCCTTCGTCAACGAAGAGGAATACTGGGTCGTCGGTGGGTTCGACCAGCGCGGCATGCAACACGTCGAGGTGGGGGACAAGGCCGAGATCGCCTTTGCCATGTATCCCGGCGAGGTCTTTCAGGCCGAGGTCATCAGCATTGGCTGGGCGGCCTACGGTGCGCAGGGCATCCCCAGCGGTATGATCCCGCACGAGGGCATGAACCACCCGAGCCTGGGGTATGCGATTCGACTTCGACTGACGGAGGACAATCCGGACTACCCGGTCCGCTTTGGGGCGGCCGCTCTGGTGGCGGTCCACACCAACCAGGCCATCGACCTGCTCGTCGTGCTCCGACAAATTGAGATTCGCTCGGAAAGCTATCTCAATTACTTGTTCAACCCGTTCTAAGCCGCCATGCGATTCGTTTCCAAGCAAACGCATGGCCGGGTCGGACTGCTGCTTGCCGTATCCCTTTTCGGCGGTTGTGCGGTGGGGCCGGATTACAAAAAGCCGGAGGTCGAAACGCCCGATACGTGGCATTCAACCATTATGGATGAGCCACCGGGGGAGCCCGATGCGCCCATTCAGGCTTGGTGGGAAATTTTCGACGACCCGGTCCTCAATCGCCTGATTGAGGAAGCGCGTGAATCCAACCTGACGCTCCAGACTGCCCTTGCCACCGTGCGCGAAGCACGGGCACGCCTCGCTTATGCCGGTGCGCAGAATTTGCCCGAAGCCGGTGCCTTCGCCCGTGCGACGACGACGAAGCTCAGCAACAATGGTGCCCTGAGTCAGGTGGCCCCGCCGGGCGGCTTTGAGCCACAGGGGATGATGGTGTTTGGTCTGGATGCCGCCTGGGAAATCGACGTCTTTGGCCGCATCCGCCGCGAAGTGGAGGCCGAGAGTGCCCGTTTCGAGGCATCGATAGAGAGCTACCGCGATGTGATGGTGTCGCTCTATGCGGAGGTCGCGCTGACGTATATCGAAATCCGCTCCAACCAGGCACA
>JBNNDZ010000112.1:0-3961 GCA_050285865.1 Puniceicoccales bacterium | reverse complement strand
GGGGGTGCGGGTCATGACCTGCACGCAGACCCCGCGTCGAAACGGATTGCGGGCCATGGCCGGCGATTTCGACTTGGTTTTCTGCAGAACCCGGGGGTTCCGGACGAGCTGATTGATGGTTGGCATGAAAAATAGGAGTTTTCCGGGAAAAAGAATACCCGCCGACCACAAAGCACGTATGCGCCTGAACCAGCGGGGTTTCAGGGAAAGAGAAGGAGACTACGCTTCGCACCACTCAATGCAAGCGATTTTTTTGAAAAATTTTAGCCATCTTCGCGCAACCGCGAAAACTGACTGCCTCCAATGCTGAAATTGCGCCCAATGACGCTCTGGGTGCAATAAATGGCATGTAGATCCCAAGGTCAAGTTTAGTTCATTACCTGCGTTCTGCCAGAATCGCCGACACACCGCCGGATTTACCGCTCTCCACTATACGCTGACGCAAAACATCTGGAGTTACCCCATCTGGATCCACGTGTTGATAATACAAGTTCGGCGTAAACTGTGTCCGCCGTGACTGCTCGCCGCGAAAAGTAGTCAACGTCACAGTATGCTCGATAATCGGCCACCCCACTACAGTAGGATCTTCTTTTTCCAAAGCGACCATCGTCGCGAAGTACTCATTCAGCTCGGATACGTCCTCGTCCGAAAGCTCAATGTGCTTTGGACCCACAGTTGAACTCCAATCAACATGCGGTTTGAATGGGTCATCCACCATTTCCTGAGAAAGCACAGCAAAAAGGCGATCGCCAATCATAAATATACGCAACGAGTAGCTGTCCTCACTGATTCCATGAATCAGTGACCGCCGCAGAACGACTTCGATATCTGCTTTCAGAATAGGCGGCTTCCCATTCGCATGAGCAAAGCTGAGCAGTGAAACGAACAAGCAGGTTGAGATGAAACGCCGCATCATGTATAAGAATATCCTCACCGCCGACTGCGTCAAGCTACAGGAAATCCACAAGCTCACGCTCGCGGCTACGATATTACATGTGTCGAATTCAATAAGCATTCCGCCAACCACCACCTTGACCTTCCCCGCGTAACGTGAATGATACCCCGACAGCATGATCGTCAAAGGGTTTGAGCAATACGCGGTCAAGCCGGGGAACACACCCCGGTTGGCGGACATATCAGCCGAGTCCGGGAAGGAAGTTCCCGAGGACAAAGATGAGGCCATTGATGAGCTTTCCGAACTGCGCGTGCGCCTCGCCGACCTGCAGAAACGGTTTTTTATCGACCGTCGACGTAAGCTACTCGTCGTGCTGCAGGGCATGGACACCAGCGGCAAGGGCGGAACGATCCGCCACGTCTTCCGCGGCGTAAACCCGAGCGGAGTAGATGTCGCCTGTTTCGACAAACCGACCAAGCTTGAGCTTTCCTACGACTATTTATGGCGCGTCCACAAACGCGTCCCGGCCAACGGCGAAATCGTCATCTTCGACCGCAGCCACTACGAAGACGTGCTCGCGGTGCGTGTCAATGAGCTCAAACCGCCCGCAGTCTGGAAAAAGCGCTTCCGGCACATCGCTGAGTTCGAGCGCATGCTCGCCGACGAAGGCACGCTGATCCTGAAATTCTTTCTCCACATCGACCGCGAAACCCAGCGCAAGCGTCTCCAAAAGCGCCTCGATAATCCGGAGAAAAACTGGAAATTCGACCAGAGCGACCTCGTTGCCCGCGACAAGTGGGATTTATATATGGACGCGCACGAGGAGGTCTTTCGCCGCACCAGCACCGAGCAAGCCCCGTGGTATATCGTGCCATCCAACAAGAAATGGGAGCGCAATTTGATCGTAGCCCGCATCATCGTTGGCCTGCTCGATTCACTGGACCTCACCTACCCCAAGGTGGATTTCAACCCGGCCGATATCGCAATCAGCTAGCAGGTGACGGTAGCGAGGTTGGTCCCCAACCGCATCCGTATGCTTTCACTGCCACCAGCCAACGTGTCGCTTGCGGTTGGAGGACCAACCGCGCTACCTGCCCGCCCTACTCCTCGCAAAGCACCACCGTGAAGGCCTCGTCGAAGAGAAGCTTATCTCCGTGATAGAGGCGGAAGCGCCAATCTCCGGGGCTGGCTTCGTATTCGTAATCGAAGAAATAATAGTACTCAAAGTAGCCAACGCGGTCATCGACAAAGATATCCACCATGCGCTCAGTGCGGCTGTTGGTTTCGCCATTGGGCAAGGTCATCGGCGGGAAATCCAGGACAAATCGCAACTCGGTGACATCATTGGGGACATTGTGAATGAGCATTTCCAGCCCAAGGCCATGGCCAATGCAATTGGGAATCGTCCAGGTATCCCCATCGACGATGTACCAGTCGCTGTCCATGCCGAGGCCATTGGGTGAGTCCGGCGCAACAAAGGTTTCGCCTTCCCCGACGCGCACCACGTGACCATGAAAATAGGGCTCCATCGTGAAGGGCGCACGATGCATCCAGCCCGCAAGCAACAACAACACCAGACCAGCCGCACTATAAAATCGCATAACGTCACGATACGCGCGCCGAGACGCCCGTCACGCCAAAACCAGTGCCTCCGCCAAGAGCATGGGCACCCTTCGCCATCGCTATCGGAATCGCTATCGCTTTCGGCCCACGTAATTCGAAAGCGACAGCGATTCCGATGGAGAAGGGATGCGAGAAGAGCGACGAGTGGACCTGAAGCAAGCTGGCCCCGGAAAAATTAGCTTGCGCTGGATGCAGTGGCCCGCGTAGAACCCCATCACGATTGTGATGTGCGGCGTTTCCGCGCAAATGCGGTTCACCGGCTCGCCGGTCTGGCGATAAACTTCACCGCCGCCTCCCTCTCGCGCCTACCCGGGCCCCTTCACTTCCCGATTCTGCGGATTTCGTGATAATACTTCCGCCTTGTCTCCATGAGCGATTCTGACGAGCAAAACTCATCCCAAAACGGCCACTCCGACAACACAGTCGTGGTCGAAGGCATTTTCGAGCCCTCGAACAACAAGACTGGCCAGCTACTGGACCCCGGCAAAAATGGGCGCCCCCGCCGCACAGACCCTTTTGTCCCGCGTGAGCTGATCCGCCGCTTCAAGCTGAAGCGCGGCAACTGGATCACCGCCAACGCCGAGCACAACGACCGCTTTCCCAACCCCAAGGTCCGCTTCATCGAGAAGGTGGATGGCCTCGCGGTAGACGAACGCAAAAATTGCTACCCGTTCCAGCAACTCACCACCATTGCGCCCAACGAGCAGATCAAGCTCGAGTGCAAGGATAACCGCCTGACCACCCGCGTGGTCGACCTGTTTACACCGATCGGCAAGGGCCAGCGCGGCCTCATCGTCGCCCCGCCCCGCACCGGCAAAACCACCCTCCTCAAGGACATTGCCCAGGGCGTGCACGAGAATCACCCCGACATGCTGGTGATGGTCCTCCTCGTCGATGAGCGCCCGGAGGAAGTTACTGATTTCAAGCGCGACCTCGAATTCGCCGAGATTTACGCCTCGTCCAACGACGAAGACATCGAAAACCACATCCGCGTGGCCGAGATCGCCATCGAACGCGCCAAGCGGCAGGTGGAAGTTGGCAAGGACGTCATCTTGCTGCTCGACAGCATTACGCGCCTCGCCCGCGCCCACAACTCCGCCAAAGGCGGCGGCGGCCGCACCATGACGGGTGGCCTCGACATCCGCGCACTCGAAAAGCCGCGCCAGCTGTTTTCCTCGGCGCGTAACACCGAAGAAGGCGGCAGCCTGACGATCATTGCCTCCGCGCTGATCGAAACCGGCTCGCGCATGGACGACCTGATTTTCCAAGAATTCAAGGGCACGGGCAACATGGAGATGGTTCTCGACCGCAAGGCCGCCGAGCTCCGCTTCTGGCCTGCGATCAACATTAACGCTTCCGGCACCCGTAAAGAAGAACTCATTCTCGACCCGGACACCCTGGACAAGATTGGCTTCTTCCGCCGCGCCCTCGCAGATCGGAAGA
>JBNNDZ010000111.1:0-6707 GCA_050285865.1 Puniceicoccales bacterium | reverse complement strand
CTCAATGAAGCGCTGGCTATGGCTCGGCGGGTGGGCATTTTCGGTTGCGGATGAAGAACGCATTGCAAAACACCGCTGGCCGGAAATTGAACATCGAGTAATCGCTCCCGGTGAGCTCTGTTTCGCAAAGTTGCGTGACGAGCTGGATGGTGGTGGGTATGATCGCCTGCTCGGATACTCGCTTGGTTCGCTGCTCATTTTACGCGAACGTGAAACGTTGCCAACAATTCCGACTACGCTTTTTGCCCCAATACTAGATTTCAAGGCGGAGTCCGGGCAGGGTGGCAGAATTGAAGCGCGCCGCTTGCCGATACTTTTGCGATGGCTGAAGCGTGACCCAATGGCGGCCCTAGTGGATTTCTATCAGCAAGCAGGCCTGCGGCCCCGGCTGCAAGCAGCAGAGTTGCCATATAATCTTGCTGATTTGCAATGGGGCATTGAGCAATTGCGCGACTTGAACTCGACTCCACCGGACTCGGAAGTGACTGCATTTATCGGCACTGAAGACAGGTTGATCGACGCACAACGTTTGCAAGCTTGTTGGCCTGGTGTGCAAGTTGTTCCTGGAGTTGGGCACGATTTGGAAGCGTTATTGGAGGCAGTGGATGTTGCGGTTTGATCAGCGTGCGCGTCGCTATGCCAAGCATGCTGGCGTGCAAAGGCAGATGGCTGGTTGGTTGGCAGAGTGGCTGCCGGATGTTGCCGGAGGCACCGCCTTGGAATATGGCGCAGGTGAGGGGATGTTTACCCGCGAAGCTGTCGCGCAATTTGATTCGATGACCTCCATCGATGTTGCGCCGGGCATGGTTGCAGCCGGGCGCGAGAATTTGCCAAGGGCCAACTGGGCCGTCGGTGACGCCTGGCGTGGGGATGGTCCCGAACTGGTTGATTCAATACTGTCCGCCAGTTTTCTTCAATGGGCACCGGAGCCAGAAACCGTTTTCCGCGTATGGCGTCGCAAGCTGAAGTTGGACGGAAAGATGTTGCATGGTTTTTATGTGGCACCGACGTTGCCCGAGCTAAACGCGTTGATTGGCGAAGAGGCAGGCCCGCTGCAATGGCGTTCGCCCGATGTCTGGTGTGCGGCGCTGGAGGTGTCGGGTTTTCGCGTGGCTAAGCAAGAAGCGGATGCACGGGTGTTTCGTTATCCCGGTGCCCTGGATTTATTGCGAAGCCTGCATGGCGTGGGTGCAGTAAGGCAGGGCGGTCCTGCGGGGGCATCGTTGCGCAAAGTTATCCGTGAATACGATGCACGGCACCGTGCCGCGGATGGTGTGGCTTCGACTTGGACCTTTTGCCGCGTGCTTGCAATTGCAGTGTGATTCGCGCAAGGTGGCGTTGTGTCCGGTCATCATCACCATACCCCAGATTTGAGCGCTACCCTCGATGCCTTGCGTGAACATGGCATGCGTATCACCGCTGCGCGGAAGCGACTGGCCGAGACGCTGCGAGGGGCGGGGTCACCCTTATCGATCGAGGCGATACACCAGTTGCTGGGGCCGAAGACCTTCGATTTAGTTACGCTGTACCGGAATCTTGCCGCTTTTGAAGAGGCGGATGTGCTGCAAGTGGTCCGCGATGAGTCCGGTAAGGCACTTTACGAGTTGGTGGATTCCGGGCACGGTCACCACCATCATGTCATTTGCCGCTCTTGTGGAAAAATCGATTGTCTGAATGAATGCGATATTGGCCGATTTGAGCGAGCCGCAGCCTCATTGGGGTATCAGAAAATTTCTCACCGGGTAGAACTCTATGGTGTTTGTGCGGACTGCTTACCAGACAGTTCAGGAAATTGACTTGCCGATAGTGAGCGAACCCGCTATTACGTAACCCCCTAACTTCTACACGTTTCCATTATGGCTGATACTGACGCAAGTAAGAAAATTCCGGCGGGCATCTGTGGCATTTTGCTCGGTGCTCTTGGCATTCACAAATTTATCCTTGGTTACACCAAGGAAGGGCTGATTATGCTCTTGGTCTCTGTTCTGACCTTTGGCTTCCTCGCCTGGATCATGGGTATCATTGGATTGATCGAAGGCATTATCTACCTGACCAAGCCTGACGACGAGTTTGTTGCAACCTACGTAACTGGTAAAAAGGGCTGGTTCTAGAATCTAAGCCTAATTCATTTCGCAAAGCCCCGGTCGATTAGGTCGGGGCTTTGTTTGTGCCATGTAGCGTGTAGAATACTTCAACTGGGATTCGTTTGCGGTTTGATTTCAACCACGCTGTAGTCCAGCCAAAGGTATTTTCCGCCCGGGCCGGCGGGGATGATGTAAACGGAATTTCCGTCCACATCGACACGGACTAGGATCTCGCCCACGGCATCAATGCGAAAATCGCCGTTTTGGTCGGCATAGACGGCACCAAGCGAATCCCGGTATACTTCCATGTCCATCGCCTGCGCGTTTTCGGACTGGAAGTGTTTCCATTTTTCTTCCGGAGATGCTCCACCGGCTTTCGATTCCGCCTTGGCGTAGGTGAGACGTTTGCGGTCGTAGTCTGCGACTACGCTCTTGAAGCCCGAAAAATATTCACTGAAAGTCGCGAGCCAATTGATATCGGCCTGCGCTTGATTTGCACTCGGCTCCGATAGCTTTTCGTTCAATTTTTCCTGAAGGAAAGCGTGGTCGGCTTTCATTACGTCGACAATGTGATTTAGGCCGCGTTCGAGGTTATCAGAGTTGAGCGCATTGATGAACCCCTGGTATTTTTCGTGAATTCTCGTGTCGCTGAAGTAAGTCTCGTCGTAGCCATTCTCGGTAAATGTGCTTTCGCGAACGGGAGGGAATTCGGTGGCCAGTTTGTCAATCTTGTCATTGAGTAATTCGGCATCGGATTCAGACATTAGCTGGGGGGCATCAGTGATATCCGGAGGTGCCAGCATTGCCTCCAACGCTTCGTGTTGGCTTTCTATACGTGATTCTAGAAGGGTGTTTATACTGGGCAAAAGAATGACTTCGATTGCGGCTTTTTTGGCTCCGGGAAACTCAACGATTTGCACACTTCCGAGCATCGCGGGCTGAGCTTTGGCGGGGGCAGGTGGTTTGGGGACAGGAGCGGGCTTGGGCTTGGAGTCACAGGCTGACAGCAGGACTAACAACGCAACAAACCAGAGGGCGAAAGTAGGGCGAAGCATGACGAAACACTAAACTTGGTTACATAATTCG
Source organism: Puniceicoccales bacterium (assembly GCA_050285865.1). GTDB lineage: Bacteria > Verrucomicrobiota > Verrucomicrobiia > Opitutales > Cerasicoccaceae > Cerasicoccus. The sequence continues at coordinate 3,537 of JBNNDZ010000111.1, read as the reverse complement.
AGCAATGACAAAACTTGCCAGCAGACCCATTCGTCCGTGTAGTCATGAGCTAAATCAGTGGCACTTAAGCTTATCCATATTTTCGGACTTATCCTGGCCCGTTGCCCGGAGGTCTTTTCCTGTGCACTTGCAGGGTGTTTTGGCGACCTGATTTTCCGCCTGCCCACGAAACGACGCCGGAATGTATTGGCGAACCTGCATCATGCATTCCCGGAGCTGACTGAGCACGAGCGTCGCCAGATTGCGCGGACCAGTTGTCGCCGTGCCGTTGAAATGGCACTGTTTGTTTTGGTCTCGCCGCACTTCAGCGAGGCACAACTACGCCGCCGATTCGAGCTGGACCCTTATTTCGAGCAGGAACTGAATGCCAATGCGGCTTCACCGGAGCCTTGCGTGGCGGTCGTCCCGCACCTTTCGTTAATGGAAAGCCTCACGCTGCTACCCGTGTTAACGGACAAAGGCAGCCCGCGCATTGCGACCATTTATCGCCCGCTTAAACAGCGCGCATTGGAGGACTGGGTGCTGCGCACGCGTGAGCGTTTTGGCATGCGCTTGCTCTCGCGTAAACAAGGCTTTGCGGAGGCAATCGAACTCCTTCGCGAACGGGGCGTGGTGGCAATTCTCTTTGATCAGAACGCAGGGAATACTGGTTTGCTAACCACTTTCCTCGGACGCGTTTGCTCGTCAACCGAGCTGCCGGGTATGCTGGCGGCAAAATTCAACGCGCGCTACGTTGCGGTCTGGACTGAGCGCACCGGCTTCTGGCGTGGGCGGTTAAAGATGGAAGACTTGCCCCGGCCTGAGGAAACGAATGAAGCAGTGTTCACGGCTAATGCATGGTTCGAGAACAAGCTCCGCCTTGAACCCGCGATTCGCGAAGATTGGCTTTGGTTGCACGATCGCTGGCGCACACAGGATCAGCCTGAGCGCAGACTGCAAATCAAACACCGTCGCGATGCGCTGGCTGAAGAAATTACTTGGCGCAAATGGCCTGCGTTGCCGTGTCAGACCCGGATCTGGATTCGCATGCCGAACTGGTTGGGAGATGTGGTCATGGCAATTCCCTTAGTGCGAGCGATTCGGCGGGGGCGGCCCGATGCACAGATCACCTTGTTGGCCCGGGGGCATCTTGCGCCGTTGTTAGAAGGGCTACCCGAGGCGGACCGGGTTATCGCTTTGCCGGGTAAGAAAGAGCCCGGGCAGCAGCGGTTTTTCAAGAGCCTTGCGCTGGAGTATCCCGACACCCAAATACAGCTAACAAATTCATTTCGCGGAGATCGTGAAGCGCACTGGATCGGTGCTCCGCAACGATTTGGGATTCTTCGTCCCGGCAAGCCACGCCCGATGCTGACGGATTCGTGGCCGCTGCCAGAGAATTTCGATGAAGCGCAGCTTCATCAGACTGAGCTTTGGCGGCAGTTCTTGGAAAGTTTTGGCCTTACCGAGAAGCCCGATTTCTCACCCTGCGATGCCAAGTTACTCTTTGCAACAGAGTGCTCTGCGTCGCAAAGTAAATGCATTGGTTTAATTTGTGGCACCGAAAACGAACCGGCTAAGCGTTGGCCCGTGGAGCATTGGCGGGCATTGATTGAAAGCTTCCCGGATAAACAGTTTGCGTTGTTTGGTACGCAGCGCGACCGCGAGATTACCAGCCGCGTCGCGGAGGGCTTCGATCCGGGCCGTGTCCAGAATCGTGCAGGGGAGACGAATTTGGCGCAGTTTGCAGCAGCGATCGCATCCTGTCGTGTATTGGTAACCAATGACACGGGCGGCATGCATCTGGCGAATATGTTCGGGACTCCGGTCGTGGTCGTATTTGGTCCCACGAACCCCATTCGGACGGGGCCGTGCTTCGATGCCCCGAAGGTGTTGCTACAGCCACCAGGGTGTGAGTCGACGGGCGGCGGAGATATTAAAGACGTCACTCCGGAGCGCGTGGCGGAGGCACTTGCCTCGATGTTGAAGGAGGTTGAACGATGATTGAGCGGGATCGGCAATTTGTTCTGTTCGGCTTGTCGCCGGATCGCTACAACAGACGAGGTCTGTGGCTGTTGTTAGCCATATGGCTGGCTGCCGTTCTATTTTCAGCGGTGGCGGCACCATTGGTTTACTTCGTCATGAAGGGTATTGCGCAAGGCAGTCCCGATGGGCTTGCAGCCAGTTTGCTGGAACGGCCTTTCGATAAGTTTGTCGACCGCTGCCGTTACATACCGGTGCTCATCATGCTGCCATGGGTGATGCTTCAAGTGAGTTTGATTGGTCGCGGTTTCGTCCGGGCGAATGACTTGGATTTAAGGCCTGGGGCAGGGGTAGCTTTTGTTTACTCTCTTTGTCTAGGGAGTGCATTGGCCGGACTGTTGTTCATCTTGCAATTGGTCTTTACCTGGTATTGGCCACAGGATTACGGCGGGGCAGGCTGGTGGGCTGCTTTGATTGGCAAAGCCTTGCTCAGTGCAACACTGGTGGCGCTGATCGAAGAAATCATTTTTCGTAGCCTGATCTTCCGTCTCTTTTACACGGCGATTCGTCCGGAACTGGCGATTCTCATATCTTCGATGATTTACGCTTACCTGCATTTTAGCGCGCCTGCGGCGATGCTGGCTGGGCCGAACGAAAATCCAGGCATAATTGCCGGTATGCAAATCGCCTTGCTCAATGCTGCGGGTGGAATCCTGAATTTCAATGCGATCGAGTTTGCGAACTACACCGCTCTGGGCGCGTTATTCTGCGTGCTTTACCTGCGGGCGCGTTCGTTGTGGGCTCCCGTGGGGCTGCATGCGGGCATTGTGTTCGTCATGCTGATGTATCAAGGGGCATTCCACGTTTTCCCGGATAACATCCGCTGGCTACTCGCGGGAGGCGGTTTGACCGATGGTGTGCTTCCGCTAATCCTCACGCTTGCCTTAACGGCGGTATTCGCCATACGTTTGCCGGTTTCGCGATCATGAGCCCCGCGCCCGTTATACATTGCATTGGAGACAGCCACGCCGGTTTTTTCACTGGGCGTGATTCGATCTTTCCGGACAACAGCGAGGCCCGGCCGCTGCCTTGCTTCAAGGTATACCACCTCGGACCGGTCTTGGCCTACAATTTACCGGAGTCCGGCACGACGACTCGCGGGCGCGAGAAGCTGTTTGAATTGCTCGAGGAGGAGGTCCCGGCTGGTGGCTGGGTGATGACCATATTTGGAGAAATTGACTGTCGTGCACATTTACTACGCCAGGCAGAAAAGCAAAACCGCCCAATTGCGGAAATTACTGCAGAATGCGCACAGCGTTACTTTACTGTGGTAAGGGAAATCCGGTTGCGCGGTTTTTCGGTGGTCGTTTACAATGCGATTCCTTCTTTGCCGGAGAAAAGCAGTTGGGCAGAAGGCAAGGAAGACGAGTTTCCCACTTACGGCACCCAGGCTGAGCGCAATGAAGCCGTGCAGGCTTACAACAACGCATTACGAAAGCTTTGCGACGCAGAGTCGGTTCCATTTCTTGAGAACTTTGACCTGCTTGTGGATGCGGCCGGTAAGCCACGTGCAGATTT
>JBNNDZ010000110.1:0-7896 GCA_050285865.1 Puniceicoccales bacterium | reverse complement strand
AGGCGCTGTTCCTCTATGAGCGTGTGCAGGAGGCAACCGGCACCGAAGCGGCCACTATCGCAACCCTTTGGACCGCTTACTGTAACGTAATGCTGGGCCGCTCACAAACGGCTGCACTGTTTGTTGAAAAGGCCGGAAATTTCGAACCCGATCAAAAGCCGTATTCACTCGCCAAGATGGTTACGGGTAAGATCGAGTTAGAAGCCCTGGACTACATGGACGCCATGGAGTTACTTGCTCAGGCGGTTGTTACGGCAGACGTCGGCTACAACTGGACGCCTGAGCTTACCTACATGGTTGGTTTGTGCTACGAGAATCTTGATTTGCCCGACACGGCCCGTGAAGTCTATAAAGAGGTTATTCTCTTCTATCCGGATTCGCAGTGGTCCGACAAGGCGCAGGAGGCAACGCTGCGCCTGCCACCGCCCGCGCCCAAGGAAGAGCCCGCTTCCTAGGTCTGCTTTCCCCCATTTAAAATATTTAAATAATCTTAAAACCAATCATCGCAATGAACAGTATCCGTAAATTCTTCCTCCTCCTCGGCATGGGCCTGGCCCTGTTCGTCGGTATGAGCACGCAGACGATGGCGCAAGACGAGCCCGCCGAAACCCCAGCCGCCGAGGAACAGGCGGAAGGTGAGGCAGCTGCTTCTCAGAAGCTTAGTCTGCTCGGTATGTTTAATGCCGGTGGCTGGGCGATGTATGGCCTGCTTTTCCTGTCGGTATGCGGATTTGGTCTGGTCATCTACAATTTCATGATGATCCGTGAAAAGGTTTTCCTGCGTCCGGACCTGGTTGAGGAAATCAAGCCTATCATGGGCAACCTCCAGTTCGACAAGGCTCGCCAGATCTGCGATGATAATCCGTCCGTTGTGACGAATATCATCTACTCTGGCCTCGACCGCGTGGACCCGGAGAATTTCGACCCCGAAGCCATCAAGGAGGCCATGGAAGAGTCCTCCACCGAGGAGCTCGCTGCACCGTTTGTCATGATCAACTACCTGTCGCTGATTGCCACACTCGCACCGATGGTTGGTCTGCTCGGAACGGTTTCGGGTATGGTTAAGGCCTTCCGCGCAATCGCAGCGCAGGGTATGGGCCAGCCGCAAGCACTCGCGGACAACATTTCGGAAGCGCTCATCACCACGGCCAGCGGCCTGATCGTGGCGATTCCGGCGATGTTCTTCTTCTTCTATTTTAAGAACAAGTATGGCAAAATTGCTTCCAGCGTTTCGAAGCTCGTGGGCGATGTCTTCTTCGACATGCTCCGGGGTCTGCGTCGCCACCAGAATGGCTAATTGCGGATCGCTCCGCGATTGAACCACTCAACGAGGCGACCTGCCAATGAAAGCCAATACACCAAAACTAGAGGACCAGGAATTTGACATCACGCCGATGATCGACGTGGTGTTCCTGCTCATTGTCTTCTTCATGGTCGTGGCGGCGGAGATCACCGAGAAAATCGAGGTCGAGCTGCCCGAGGCCGACAAGTCGATCGTGCCCGAGGAAACCGGACGCCGCATGGAAGTTTCCATTCAGGCTGATGGCCGCACCTATGTCCGCCTCATGGAGGTTGACATGCAGGAGCTCGGCACTCACTTGCGCACCGGTCAGGACGAGATTCCCGGCTTCAAGGTCTTCATCCGTGCCGACGAACACACGCCGCACCGCTACGTCAATGACGTCATGCAGGCCTGTGCTGAAAACGGCGTCTTCGACGTCATCTTCGCCACCTTCCAGGACAAATAATCCATGGCCAAAACGATTTCATTTCTGGACACCAAAGACAGCGTCGACCTTACGCCGATGATTGATGTGGTCTTCCTGCTCCTGGCGTTCTTCATGGTCACCACTGACCTCACCGAAGAGTCCGATCTAGGTATTTCTCTCCCGGCCAACGTCCCGGCAGATCCCAACGCGGACCTCCCCGACGAGCACATCGTGGAAATCCGTCCCAGCGGCACCGTGCTGCTTAACGGTGCCCCGATGGACAACCCGGCCAGCATTGAAATGCCGCAGCTCATCACGACCCTCGCCAGGCTGAAGGCATCTTCGGACCGTGCTGGTCAGAAAACATCCGTAACGATCATCGCTGACCCGGACTCGCTTCACCAGCGTTCCATCGCCGTGCTCAATGCCTGCGCCGCAGCTCAGGTGAAATACGTGATGTTCTCGCAGGAGTAATTCCGCCGAGTTTCATCGGTCGACTCCATGAGCGGGCCAAAATCTTGTCCCGCGCCCTGAGCTGAGCACGCGCTGAATCATAGTCTTGGCCAGAAGTTGAGCCATGGTCACAAGTCGCAACCCTGGGAAAGGATCGCCCCATAAATTTGGCATCCTGGAGGGGTGCCAGCGCCCACGTTGCTCCGCGCGCTTACGGTTGGTACAACCAGAACTTACGGCTATTTAGCTGGTAATCGTAGGCCAGACGCGACCACTCATTGACGAAGCGGTCGACGTCCACGTTGGCCCCGTCTTGCGTTAAGGCATTAAACCACGCCTCGCTACCGACGTGCTTATTGAACAGCAACTGCTGTTGTGGCGTAGCGGCGGAAAACGGATTTTCCGGGCTCCAGGCGCAGGCTAGCCGCATCATGTGAAAGCTGATTTCGGTCGGCTTGAGTTGATTCCAGTCCGTCACACGCACATACACGCCGGGGACTGTCCCGCCGGCTGGCGTTTTTCCATCGGTCAGTTGGAAGCTGAGTCCCTTGATGTTGTGGGCTTGCAGGGCGCGCATAACGCTCTCCGGTGAGCGGCCTGGATAGCTGAGCAGGCGAAAGGGATACTGCGTGCCGACGCCATGACGGAAGCCGCCGAGTTGGCAACCGAGGCCGGTCATTGCATAGCCCATTACGGCACCGAGATCAGGAATGGCGGGCGAGGTGGGAACCCATTTTAGACCGGTTTGAGGCCAAAGCATGGAGCGCTTCCATCCGCCCATCGGGACGATGAGCAATTGGCCGTTCTGCCGGTCGGTATCCGAAATGTCGAGCACACCGGGCGTGCGCTTGGCCAGGAATGAAAGCTCGCCAATCGTCAGGCCGTGCACGTAGGGAACCGGAAACTCGCCCACGTAGGACTCGAATTTCGGGTCCAGCGGCGGGCCATCCACTTTCAATCCACCTAGCGGGTTGGGACGATCCAGCACCATCACGCCGACGCCTTGCTGGAAGCAGGCTTCCATCGCATTTTTCATCGCGCTGACGTAGGTATAGCTGCGCACGCCGACGTCCTGCAGGTCGATGACGAGGATGTCGATTCCGGCAAGCATTTCGGGGGTAGGCTTGCGGGTCTTGTCGTAAAGTGAGTAGGCGGGCAGCCCGGTGGGCGTGTGCGTGCGCGATGGCACGTATTCGTTGGCCTGTGCCTTGCCGTCGACTCCATGTTCGGGGCCAAACAGCGCCACGAGGTTTACCTGCGGCGCATCCTTGAGCACTTTCCAGGTCGGAGTGCCATTGCGGTCTACACCGGCGGGATGCGTCAGCAGGCCAACGCGTTTACCTTCCAGATTCTTAAAGCCCGATTTGCGCAGCGTGTCGATGCCCAGGTCGATCGATGAGGCCGCGAAGGCCGGCGCAAAGGTCAGGCAGAGGAGGGTGAGGAGTGAGCAGAGGCGGCGTAGCATGAGTGGCAGTAAGTTAGGTTTTGGGTTCGGTGGCAGCGTTTTTCTTTTCCATTTCGGCTTCTCGGAGGCGGATCTTATGATACTGAGTGCGCAGGTCGATCATCTTCATACTAGCCCGCCGCGCACCGAATTGGTACACGAGGCTGAATATAAAACCGATGAAGTAGCCGAGGATTGCGCCCCCAACAAAAGTCGCCTTGAAGCCCAGTCCCACGATTTCCGGCAGCGACATTCCCGTTTGCTCGGATAGCTGTTCCATGGATTCCCGCATGCTGTGCGGACCTACAATACTCAGGAAAGCCTGCGTGAGGTTTTGAGTGATCAGTTGAGCGAACTCAAAAACATTGTCGCCTGGAATCGGCGTCCCAAAGAGGTAAAAAATATGCAGCCCGACGATGCATGCAGCGAGGTAAAGCGGACCGGCGGTGAAGGGGTTGGTGATGAACTGCGTGCCGACCATCATCATCAGGTTGCAGCGAAACAGAATCGCCAAAAAGAAGGCAATCGGCACCTGAATTCCATAAATCGGGAGCATGCACAGGATGCAGCCAACATAGATCGCCGGGACTACATCCTCACGTCGGAATGACCACAAATACGAGCGTCGACGGGCCGTATCGGCAAACCATCCGAGCACCGGATAACGATGAATTGTGGCGCGACGGGGCAGGGGGCGCAGCCATTTCTTAGCCCGCCGAATGCGCCTGAAATACTCGTGTTTATGCTTTTCGTCCGCAGTCACCGTTAATAGGAAAACGGTCAGTGTGCCTGAGTTCCACACAACAAGACAACTGCGGAATTAAAGAATGCATTTTTCCGCGGAATGCGGAATGCGGAATGCGGACTGCGGTATGCGGAGTGCGGAGTGCGGGAATGTGTCGCGGCGTTGTTGCTGCGTTTCACGTTGTTTCCGTGCGGGAACAAGCCGGAGGCTTGTAAGCGACTAGCGCGGCGTAAGTCCGCGTAGCGGGCGCACCCCGGGTTGCCTGGATGAAATATCAACCGATCCCGGAGGGATCGAAGCCATCGCATTTTAAAGAGCGCGTGACGCTCGTCCACGCGCTTATGCTCGCGGCTACACAAATACTCCACGGCGCGTTCGTTGGGGCGGAACTTACCCGGCACCCATTTCTTCGTAGAGGGGGCGTAGAACGCTTTCGAGTTTTTCCAGGGCGCGCTTCTCGCGTTGGGAAACTTGTTGGTGACTAATGCCGACCTCTTGCGCAATCTCGGAAAGCGTCCACTGACGGTTGTTCTCATTCAGGCCGAAGCGTAGGGCAAGGACTTCGCGTTGCTTGTCGGTAAGTTCGCTCATCAGGCCGCGCAGGGCAACATGTAGGTCTTTGCGGGAAAGACGCTCGTGCGGGTCGTCGGCGGCTTCGTCCGGGAGTTGGCGGGGGGCCTGGTCGTCTTCGGAGACCGGGGCGTCCAGTGGAACGCCCGGGTTGAGAAGCTCGTGGAATGGGCTGAGATCGTCGTAGCTGGCGGCCTTGTCTCCTGGACGTGGCTTGGGCTTGGATTCGTTCTGATCGCGGCGCTGGGCCTCGTTACCTTCTCGCAGGAGGCGGGAAGCGAGGTTGATCGGCACATGTACCGGGAAGCGTTCTCCCATCAGGTAATTGCGAATCTGCCGCGTGATCCAGGTCCGTGCGTAGCTGCCGAAGGAGGCGCGGGAATCCTCCACCTTGTCAATGGCGTGAATCAATCCCAGCGAGGCCTCTTGATAGGCGTCTGAGCGTTGACCGGGGTCGAAAACCTGGCGGTTGACGAGCTTATGCAAAAGGGACTGATAGCGGCGGAAAAGAATCGTCTGCGACTTCTTGTATCGCGTGTGCTCGACCTTCGCGCGTAGGAGCAGGCGCTCCTTAAAGTCCAGCCACTCGTTGAAACTGAGCTTTTCTCCGTACTGATACTCACAGCCTTCGAGGTTCCAGATTTTGGCCAGGCTGTTTGCACGTTCGGCGGGGAAGCGACCGCGGTAGTGGATGATCACCCAATGCGCGAGCTGTTGCTTGTATTCGACAAGCAGGCTGTCCAGCAGGGATTGCAGGTTAATGCCCCGGCGGGGAAGTGGCAGTGAAAGTGCCTCCAGGCCGGGCAAGTAAAGGTCTTCCCATTCGGGAATGTGGAGCAGGTAATCAACCTGGGTGCGATGCCGGGAAATCGTTTTCCTGCAAAGGCGCTCGCTGACTTGTTCGTCCTTGGTCTGAACTCGTCCTAGACCCGTCATCAGATGCGGGTGAACAGACCTGTTTTCAGCACTCATTGACGTGAGGAGTTGGGTTTTGGTGGCGGCTTAGTCCGCCCTTGTTTTATTGGGAATGGAGAGGGAGAATGTCTTCGTCAGCAGGATCAAGTTGGCGATAAGTTGTTAATATGCATCGACGTTGACGTGATTTGCGACCATTAAATTCGTCATCGGTAGAGTTTACTTAGAGTATTTGGTCATATCACCTCATGGCGTTACAGGAATGCGATGCCAGTGAAAAATCAGCAATTATAATGGAACCGAGTAGTCACACGAGTCTTTGCGAGGCCCTTTCGCGCTTTTCTAAAATGGAGGATCGGCAGGATTATTCACTGGGGTCGATTCTGGAAGCGGTTAATGACAAGGGGTTTGGGGTGCTCCTTGTGGTCTTGGCATTGCCCAGTGCGCTTCCAGTTCCTGCAGCTGGTTACAGCACCCCATTTGGGTTACTTATAGTCACCTTGGGGTTACAAATGCTTCGGGGGAGGCATATCCCCTGGTTGCCAGAAAAAGCCAGCAAGATGCGGCTCCCGAGGAGTCTTTTTCGGGGGATGATCACCAGCGGGATGAAGTTTTTCGGCATGGTGGAACATTTAATCCGTCCGCGAATGACGTGGATTGCCCAACCCATCGGTCGCCGGCTGGTCGCCGTGCTGGTCATTCTGATGGGCTTGCTGATGTGTTTGCCGATTCCCGGCACTAACACCGTCCCGGCTGGTGTGGTGTTTCTCGTTGGCATAAGCCTGAGCGAAGAAGACGGCTTGTTTGCAGTGCTTGCGGCGGTCGTGGGTGTCTTCGCAGTGGCCCTCTATGCGGCGGCGATCTACTTTCTCGTGAAGTTCTTTCAGGAATATGGTTGGGACGCGATCGATGTCTTCCTGGAGCGCATCAAGGAGTTCGTGAAGGGCCTATTTTAATTTCATCGCCCGCAATCGCAGGGCGTTGGAAATGACCGAAACCGAGCTGAGGCTCATCGCCAGTGCGGCAAACATCGGGCTGAGCAGCACACCGAAAATCGGGTAAAGCACACCGGCTGCCACGGGCACGCCAATCCCATTATAGGCGAAGGCAAAAAAGAGGTTTTGCCGGATGTTCTTCATGACCTGCTCACTGAGTCGACGGGCAGCAACAATGCCATTCAGATCGCCTTTAACCAGAGTCACTCCCGCGCTTTCCATTGCCACATCGGCCCCCGCGCCCATTGCAATGCCCACGTCGGCTGCTGCCAATGCTGGGGCGTCGTTGACGCCGTCTCCGGCCATGGCGACGCGTATGCCATCCTGTTTGAGGCGTTGCACGGCGTCATGCTTGTCGGCCGGCTTCACACCGGCGTGGAATTCGTCGATGTCGAGCTCACTGGCGACCGCTTTCGCGGTGGCTTCATTGTCGCCGGTCATCATGATGATCTTCAACCCTTGGTCGTGAAGCTCCTTGATGGCCGTAGGCGTGCTGGCTTTGATCGGGTCGGCGATGGCGAGCAAGCCGATGACTTCTCCGCCCCGTGAAACCCACACAACCGTGCGCGCTTGCGCGGCGAGCTCGTCGGCTTTTCGGGTGAGCTCATCGTGAATGTTTCCCTTGACCACGTAGTCGGGTTTGCCGACGCGGACCTCGGCCCCGTCGATATTGCCCGCGACACCATCACCGGTTTCCGAGTCGAAATCCTGCACAGGGGCAAGGTCGAGCTCGCGTTCTTTGGCTCCCGCAACGACGGCCTCGGCTAGGGGGTGTTCGCTTTGGCGTTCGATACTGGCGGCGAGTCGGAGGACTTCGTTTTCGTCCATGCCGTTCGCGGTGATGACATCCGTGACGCGCGGTTTGCCCTCGGTAAGCGTCCCGGTTTTGTCGACGATGAGCGTGGTGACTTTTTCCAGCGTTTCGATGGCTTCGGCGTTTTTCACCAGCAAGCCTTCATGGGCGGCGCGTCCCACCCCGACCATGATCGAGATCGGAGTGGCTAGGCCCAGGGCGCAGGGGCAGGCGATGATGAGCACCGCAACGGCATTTACCAGTGCGTAGGC
>JBNNDZ010000109.1:0-3873 GCA_050285865.1 Puniceicoccales bacterium | reverse complement strand
GATGCACCAGGTGGTGATTGTGCTTTCGGCCGTTGTGGCGTCGGTGATCGTGTTGACGCTGGTTAAAAATCTCCTGCAACTGCTGTCCTTCGCGGCGATCATTTCATTTCTGACCTCCCCCGTGCTGGCATGGATTAACCTGAAGGTAATGCGCGGAGACAATGTCCCGGCCAAGGACCGTCCGGGCCCGATCTTGATGACGCTTAGCTGGATGGGGCTCGCGTTTTTCATCGTGATGGGCGTGGGCTTCATTTGCGCGCAATTCTTCATCAAGTAATGATTCTGCTTAGCGTTCCCATCGCAATCGCGATCGGATGCGGAAGTATGATGCGAGGCGCGGGGTGCGGGATTGCGATAGCGATGGTGATGGCAATAGCGATGGCGATAGCGATGACGATTGCGATGGTGATGATGATTCCGATAGTAGCGTTCTCGATTTAGGCAAGGGGCTTGGTTGTCATTTGACGGGGAAACGGCCTGGGGTACCGGGCAGGAAAACCGTTTTACGGGAAAGCTTTTGACAGCGTCAGGGCGAGCGCCCACATTCAGCAAAGCTACTGAATGACAATGGCAAGCGGCGCTACGACACCTGAAGACGAAGAACCTAAAATAGACTGGCGACAAGCGCTGCTGAGTGCAGGCGCATGGCGCGGGTATGGCGTTGTTGCCCTGGGTGCCATTGTAGCCGGTTTTGGCGCACTCTACTTTGCGTGGGTGGAAATTATGTCCGACTATGCCATGCGCGACCTGCACGAGGAGCAACCATGGCTGTCGTTCATCGTGATGCCCGCGTTTTTGATCCTCATCATTTACTTGCGGGACAACTTTTTCCAAGGCACGGACGGTACGGGTATTCCGCAGACCATTGCCGCGCTCAAGCTTCGGGAGAGTCCCACACGGGACTGCGTGCTCTCGCTCAAGATTGCCATGGGCAAGCTGGTGCTAACCACGCTCGGGCTGATGGCGTTTTTATCCATTGGGCGTGAAGGGCCATCGGTGCAGCTCGGGGCGTGCTTCATGCGGTATTGCAACCGCTTTGCGACCTTCCCGGCGCACCTCGTCCAGCGGGGGTTGATTCTGGGTGGAGGCGCGGCTGGTATTGCGGCGGCATTCAATGCCCCGATTGCCGGCGTGGTGTTTGCGATGGAAGAAATTGGCCGCCGCTTCGACAAGGCAAACATGGGTACGCTGGTGCGCACGGTCATCATTGCCTGCATCGTTTGCGCGACTTTCCTCGGCAATTACTACTTTTACGGCGACCTCGACTACGAACGTGAGCCCCTGCGGTTTACCAGCGTCGCGCAATGGTTGATCGTTCCCATCATCGCCGTGGTTGGCGGATTCCTCGGGGGAACCTTTTCCCGCTTCCTACTGCTGTGCATGCCACTGGTCGGCAAGGCGATGAAGAAAAATTTCGTCGTGACCGCGGGCGTAATCGGCCTGGCCTGCGCCACCCTTGCGATGGCCACCGGTGGGGCAACACTCGGGTCGGGCTACTCCGAAGCACGAGCATTGATCCTGCAAGGCAGCCCGGAATTCTTTGAAACGCTGCCGGAGGTCCATCAGGAAAACTTGAACGAAGCGCAGGCCAAGGTGACACCATTTTATTTCCTATGGCGCGCACTGGCGACATTTTTGATTCTGCTCACGGCCATTCCCGGCGGCTTGTTTGACCCCTCGTTTTCGGTCGGTGCGGGCCTCGGGCACACGCTGTTTCCATTGTTTGAATGGAGCGGTGCCTCGATGCAGGCCGTGATCCTGCTGTTCATTGTGGCGTATTTTTCCGGGGTGGTGCAAAGCCCGATGACGTCGTTTATCATCCTATTGGAGATGACCGGCTGCACGATGTTTGCACTGCCGCTGGCGCTGACGGCCATGCTGGCCTATGAGATATCGCGGTTAATCTGCCCAACGGCGCTTTACGAAGCCTTGGCATTCAATTTCCTGCGCGCAACGGGCGCAGGCGGGGAGCCAGGAAAGTAGCCCCATGCCCAAGAAGTGGCTGACGAACTTGCCCGACTGGATGCGGGCCCGTTTTACCGATGGGCAGCGCTTCATGATCCTGTGCACGGTGGCCGGGGTACTTTGCGGTCTGGCAGCGGTGCTCTTTCACCTGGCGATTCACGGACTGTTCCATTGGCTGTGGGAATTCGGTCAACACTCCGGCGAATTGTTTCCCCTTGTTATCGGACTGGCACCGGCGCTCGGCGGGTTGATCGTTGGCCTGATCCTCGCCAAGGTCGCCCCGAATGCCGTGGGTAGCGGCATTCCGCAAACCAAGGCGGCCTTTTATAATGACTTCGGTATCATCAAACTGAGTGACGGGATTTGGCGCTTTGTGCTGGGTACGGTTTACGTGGGACTGGGCAATAGCCTTGGCCGGGAAGGCCCGACCGTCCACATGTGCGCAGCGATTGCCTCCCGGCTCGGACAAGCTTTCGGCTTGGCCAAGGTGCGCATTCAGGCGCTGGTTCCGGTTGGCATGGGGGCCGGGATCGCGGCAGCGTTTAACGCCCCGCTCTCGGCGATTACCTTTGTTTTTGAGGAACTGTTGGACGACTTTTCCACGAAAGCACTCGGCGGTATCGTGGTCGCAGTGGTGGTTGCCGCGGCGGTGTCGCGCATCATTTTGGGCGAAGACCCGGTCCTCACGGTGCCGATCAACCAGGACTTTACCACGGCGTGGTGGATGCTGGTCGCGCTGCCCATCGGCCTTATTTGTGGCTTCATCGGGCATGGCTTCGTGAAGTCGCTGCTGTGGACACGGGCGCAGGTCAAGGACAGCAAAATCCCGCTATGGCTGCGTCCGGCGGCAGGCGGCGTGGCAATGGGCATCATTGGGCTGAGCGCTTACATGCTCACCGATCTGTTTGGCGAACCACAAAGTGGCGTGTTCTCGATCGGATACGAAAGCCTAACCTCCGCCTTTGAGGCCAAGCTGATCGTGACGGTCATGCTGATCCTGTTTTGTTTCAAGATGCTGGCGGTCATCATCTGCTATGCCACGGGTGGTTCCGGGGGCCTGTTCTCCCCCACCCTATTTCTGGGCGGAATGATCGGCGGCATCGTCGGTTTCGGCCTGGTGTGGCTCAGCGAGCAGTGGCATGTGTTCCACTTGCCAGAGACAAATCAGGTCGTCGGGGCTTGCGTTCTCTTGGGTATGGGCGCGCTGTTTGCGTCCATCGTGCGGTGTCCTTTTACGTCGCTGCTCATCATCTTCGAAATGACGCGAAACTACGCGTTGATCCTCCCGTTGATGGCCGGAAACATGATTTCCTACTACCTCGCCAGCCGACTGCTGCGCGTGCCGCTTTACAACTCGCTGCTGCTGCAAGACGGCATGAACCTGCGCAAACTGCCCGCCTATCAGGGGGCGCAGGATTACCGGAATTTGCCGGTGTCGACCATCATGACCTACGACGCCGTTACCGCGAAGGCCGACCTTAGCTCAAAGGACAACCTCGCCGCGATCACCCGCAAGCACCACGGCTATCCGGTCGTGGACAACGAGGGGCTCATCGTGGGCGTCATCACGCATCACGAAATGGAAGAGCATGCCGCCGCCGGAGACGAAGCACCAATCCGCGAGCTCGTTTGCGATCAAAACATCGTGTCGGTGACGCCGGATACCTCGATTCGCGCCGCCGCCGCGAAGCTGATTAAGGAAGACGTTTTGCAGGCTCCGGTGGTCTCAGAAAAGGACGAACGCAAGCTGATCGGCATCCTGACATTGCACGATATTGCGCGTCAGCAAAACACCGCCAGTGAACAATTGGGGCGGTGAGTTCCTTTACGTAAGTGGCAGGCCCGCAGGGATTTGAACCCCGACAGAAGGAACCAGAAACCTTAGTGCTACCATTACACCACGGGCCT